>DATNLV010000265.1:0-9544 GCA_035602665.1 Bryobacteraceae bacterium
TCACCACTTCCTGCTGCGGCCCCGATTGGAGATTGCCCACGGCGCTCGCCTGGGCGCGCAGGCGCTGAATGGAAGCCATGACGTCCTCCGGCTGCCAGGCGTAGGCCTGGCCGAGGGCGGTGGTCCAGTCGAGCGAGTCGGCCATCGTGGAGAGGACATCGGGATAGTGGGCGATGGCCTTCACGCCGACGTCCCAATCCTCGGCGTCAATGCCCGCGGGATCGGGATCGCCGCGCAGGGCGCGGGCCGCCTGGTCGATCTCGTCCGGGAACGTCGCGGCAACCAGTAACTGAGCCAGCAGCGGATCGGGATAGAGAGCGACGGGAGCCAGCAGATTGTCCAGCTGGTCGGGAGAGAACCCGTCCTCCGCGTTCTCTTCCTGGCACTCGAGGAGCGGCGCCGAGACTGCGAGGCAACACAGCAGCGCGAAGGTTCGGCACATAACCCTGCCCCTAAGGTCGCACATCCGGAGCGCGGTTTCAGGCCTGGGGCAGCTCTCCAGAGCTGCGCGGGACGTCCACGTCCCGCTTCGCCGCCCTGGCGATCCGTGCCCGGCGGCTCACCCGCCACCATTTTCGCAAAGCCACTACCGACCAGACCGCCTCGACCAGTCCGAAGGGCCACGCGCCTTGAAGAAACCCGTAGAGGGACGCCAGCACGCACGAACACGCGAAGGCGAACACGAACCAGCGGCTGCGGTGCTCGAGCGAATAGCACACCAGCATCGCGGCCACCGCGAACAGGCCGAATAGTGTGAGCGGGCTCACTTCTTCGGGAAGCCGGCGTCCAGGGCGAGATTGATCGCCAGGACGTTGACCCGCGGCTCGCCCAGGAAGCCCAGGTCGCGGCCTTGCGTATTGCTGGCGATCAGTCCGCGGACCTGCTCGCGGGAGATGCCCCGGGCGCTGGCGATGCGAGCCGCCTGCACGTCGGCGGACGCAGGGCTGATCTCCGGATCGAGGCCGCTGGCGGAGCTGGTCACGAGGTCGGCCGGAATCGGGCCGGTGTAACCCGGGTTGGCTTTGCGGAAGGCGGCGACAGAATCGCGCACGCGGTCGGCCAGTTTCTGGCTGGTCGGTCCGAGGTTGGCGGGGCCGGAAGACGTCGGGTCATAACCATCGTTGCCGGAGGCGGAGGGCCGGGGTTGAAAGTACTCGGCTCCCTTGAAATTCTGGCCGATCAGGCTCGATCCGACGATGCGGCCATGGGCCCGGACCAGGCTGCCGTCCGCCTGGTTGCGAAAGAGAACCTGGCACAGTCCGGTCACCACCAGCGGATAAGCGAGGCCCGTCAGAATCGTCAGTACCAGCATCATCTTGAAGCCGCGAAACATTTGCTGCCACATAGGTCTCTCCTTACGCCAGCCTCAGCAAGCCAAGTATCCGGTCGATCAGCCAGATGAACGGGAACGGTGCGATGAATCCGCCCACACCGTAAATCAAGAGGTTGCGCCGCAGCATCCCGGCGGCGCTCTGCGGCCGGTATTTCACTCCGCGCAGCGCCAGCGGCACCAGCGCGACGATGATCAGCGCGTTGAAGATCACCGCGGCCAGCACGGCGCTCTGCGGTGTGCGCAGGAACATGATGTTGAGCTTGGCCAGCGGCGGGTAGGTCAGCATGAACATCGCCGGAATGATGGCGAAGTACTTCGAGACGTCGTTCATGATGGAGAACGTGGTCAGCGCGCCGCGCGTGATGAGCAACTGCTTCCCGATAGCGACCACCTCGATGAGTTTGGTGGGATTGCTGTCCAGGTCCACCATGTTGCCGGCTTCCTTGGCCGCCATGGTGCCGCTGTTCATGGCCAGGCCCACGTCGGCCTGCGCCAGCGCCGGAGCGTCGTTGGTGCCGTCGCCGGTCATCGCCACCATGCGCGCGCCGGCCTGTTCCTTGCGAATGTATTCGAGCTTGTCTTTGGGCGTGGCCTGCGCCAGGAAGTCGTCCACGCCAGCCTCGGCGGCGATGGCCGCGGCCGTCAGCGGGTTGTCGCCGGTGACCATGACAGAGCGGATGCCCATGGCGCGCAGCTGAGCGATGCGCTCCTTCATGCCGCCCTTGACGATGTCCTTGAGGTGGATGATGCCCAGCAGGCGCGGCCCATCGGCGACAGCCAGCGGCGTGCCGCCGGTCCGCGAAATGCGGTCGGAAAGTTCGGTGATGGCGGTAGAAACCTCGCCGCCTTCCCGTCTCACGAATTCGGTGATCGCGTCGGTGGCGCCCTTGCGCAGGCGGCGGCCGTCGATATCGACGCCGCTCATGCGCGTGTAGGCCGAGAACGGAATGAAGTGCGCGTCGTGCTCGGAGACCTCGCGCCCCCGCAGCTTGTACTTCTCCTTGGCGAGCACCACGATCGACCGGCCTTCCGGCGTCTCGTCGGCCAGGCTCGAAAGCTGGGCCGCATCCGCCAGATCGCTTTCACTGACGCCGTCGATAGGCAGAAAAGCGACGGCCTGGCGATTGCCCAGTGTGATGGTGCCCGTCTTATCGAGCAGCAGCGTGTTTACGTCGCCGGCCGCTTCGACCGCCTTGCCGCTCATGGCCAGCACGTTGTGCTGCATCACGCGATCCATGCCGGCGATGCCGATGGCCGAGAGCAGGCCGCCGATGGTGGTCGGGATCAGGCACACCAGCAGGGCGACATATACGGCGATGGTCGGAACGCTGCCCGTATGCGCCGAATTGACGCTATAGATGGCGTACGGAATCAGCGTGGCCACGGCGAACAGGAAAATGAGCGTCAGCCCCGCGATCAGGATGTTGAGCGCGATCTCGTTCGGCGTTTTCTGCCGCGACGCGCCCTCCACCAGCGCAATCATTCGGTCCAGAAATGTTTCGCCGGGGTTCGAGGTGATGCGGATCTTCACCTGGTCCGAGAGGATCTTGGTGCCGCCGGTGACGGCGCTTCTGTCGCCGCCCGATTCGCGAATCACCGGCGCGCTCTCTCCGGTGATCACCGATTCGTCAACCGTGGCGATCCCTTCGATCACTTCGCCGTCGCCGGGCACCAGTTCGCCCGCCGAGCAGATCACCTCATCCCCCGCGCGCAGCTTCGAGGAGGGCACCTTCTCGGTCTTCCCGTCCGGGAGCAGGCGGTTGGCGATCGCGTCGGTCTTGGTCTTGCGCAGCGTGTCCGCTTGCGCTTTGCCGCGCGCTTCGGCCATGGCCTCGGCGAAGGTGGCGAACAGCACGGTGAACCACAGCCAGATGCAGATCTGCAGCTCGAATCCCAGGCCGCCCACGCCGGCGACCAGGTCCCGGATCAGGAACCCCGTCGTCAGCGCGGCGCCCACCTCCACCACGAAGATCACCGGGTTCTTCGCCAGCGTCACGGGATTCAGTTTGAAGAACGAATCCTTGATCGCGCGGCGCAGAATTTCGGGATCGAACAACGGGCGCGCGCGCACCAGTTTCTTCGGCATCAGCGCCGTGGAATCGTCCATCACAGTCGGTATTTCGGTGGTCGTCATGGCTTAGCTCCCGAATAGCATCAGCGAGAACAACTTCCCCTGGTGCATGAGGAAGTGTTCCACAATCGGCCCGAGCGCCAGGGCCGGGAAGAAGGTCAGCGCTCCGACCACAATGACGGTCGCCACCAACAGCCCCACGAACAGAGGGCCGTGTGTGGGCAGCGTTCCCGCCGAGGTGGGCACCTTCTTCTTGGCGGCCAGGCTGCCGGCGACGGCCAGCAGCGGCACGATGAACATGAACCGCCCGAACAGCATCGCCAGTCCCAGCGAGAGATTGAACCAGGGTGTCGTGGCGTTGATCCCTGCGAAGGCGCTGCCGTTGTTCTCCGACGCGCTCGAGTAGGCATACAGCATCTCGCTGAAGCCGTGCGGTCCGGCGTTGCCCAGATTGGCCGTTCCTGGGCCCGGCGGATTCCAGTAGCCGGTCTTGGAGAACACCGCGACGATGCTCGTGGCGGTGAGCGCCAGGATCAGGAAGGACGTCGCCAGGATGGGTAGCATCGCCATCTTGACCTCCTTCTGCTGGATCTTCTTCCCCAGATACTCGGGCGTCCGGCCCACCATCAGCCCCGCGATGAAGACCGCGACGATGGCGTACAGCAGCATGC
The DNA here is from genome assembly GCA_035602665.1 of Bryobacteraceae bacterium. GTDB lineage: Bacteria > Acidobacteriota > Terriglobia > Bryobacterales > Bryobacteraceae > DASWZN01. Next base: position 4,076 of record DATNLV010000265.1, read on the forward strand.
CGTAGAGGCCCGAGCCGACACCTCCGAAAATCACCTCGTCCGTCTGCAGGTTGAACATGGGAACGAGGCCCCCCAGCGGCGTGAGCGCGTCGTGCGCGGTGTTGACGGCGCCGCAGCTGGCGTTGGTGGTGACGGTCACGAATAGAGCCGAGGCCGCGATGCCGAAGCGCGTCTCCTTGCCTTCCATATTGCCGCCCGCCTGGTGATCCGTGGCGGCGGTCTGCAAGCCGAGCTTCGCCAGGATGGGGTTGCCCGCCTGTTCAAATCCATAGCAGACGAAGACGCCGGCGAAGAACATCACCGCCATGGCCGCGAAAATCGCCCAGCCCTGCCGCGTGTCGCCCACCATTCGTCCGAAGGTGTAGGTGAGTCCGGCGGGGATGATGAAGATCAGCAGCAGCTGAACCAGATTCGTGAACGGAGTCGGGTTCTCGAACGGCTGCGCGGAGTTGGCGTTGAAGAACCCGCCTCCGTTGGTCCCCAGCATCTTGATCGCTTCCTGGGACGCGGCCGGTCCTTGCGGAATCGTCTGTGTCGCGCCCTCGACGGTCTTGACCGTGGTGTAAGGATGCAGGTTCTGGATCACGCCCTGCGAGCACAGCAGCAGCGCCGCAACCACCGAAATCGGCAGCAGGATGTAGAGCGTCGAGCGGGTGAGGTCGACCCAGAAATTCCCGATGCTCGAAACCTGGTGCCGCGCGAAGCCGCGGATGATCGCAACGGCGGCCGCCATGCCCACCGCGGCGGAGACGAAGTTCTGTACGGCCAGCGCGGCCATCTGCACCAGATAGCTGACCGTCGTCTCGGGCGTATAGACCTGCCAGTTCGTGTTGGTCAGAAAGCTGATCGAGGTGTTGTAGGCCAGGTCCGGCGAAATCAGTTTGCCGCCGAAACCCCGCGGGTTGAAGGGCAGGTAGCCCTGCAGCCGTTGCAGCGCATAGACGAACAGAAAGCAGAAGATGCTGAACGCGAGCATGCCGCCCGCGTAGTGAGTCCAGCGCTGTTCCGCGTCCTCCCGGATGCCGCAGAGCTTGTAGAGCAGGCGCTCCAGCGGCCGGATCACGGGGTGCAAAAACGTGCGCTCGCCCTGAAACACTTTCGCCATGAACGAGCCAAGCGGTTTCGTGATCAGCAGGATCAGCCCGAAGAACGCCACGATCTGGAGAATTCCATTTCCTGTCATAGTGCCCTCACAAATAACGCGCAGCGGTTAGCGCCCCTCAGAACTTTTCGGGGCGAAGCAGCGCCCAGGTCAGATACACCAGCAGAAACACGCATGTGACGCCGGCAACGATGTAGTCCACCATTGGAATCCCCCTCACAGCCGGTCGCAGGCCTTGGTGATGGCCCACAGAACGACGAAGCCGGCAACGCCGGTCAGAACGTACAGGAAGTCGAGCATTCTATGCCTCTCAGTTTGAGCCTACCAACAAGGCCCGGTGCCCCAGTTTTTGAAGAGTGCGGGCCAGCCTCCGCTCCCGCAACGCCGGCCACCAGCGCATCCCGGCGCCCATGATGACAATGGAGCCCGGTTTGAGGCCATCGAGCGCCCCCGCTTCCCAATCGCGGCAGACGCGGATCTCGACGGTGGTCTCGATGGACGACTGTTCGGCCAGCGTGCGGAACTTCCGTTCCGCGAAGTCTCTCCGCACCGGCGGCTCATCGAGTTGCGCGGGGAAGGGAATGGACTGAGGCACCACCAGCCGGATTCGGGCTGACAGGCCCTGCGCGAGGCCGGCGGCGGCTCTCAGCGCGGCCAGCGTGTTCTTCACGCCGGTGTAAATCACCACCACTTCCATCTTCGCGACCGCGGGCGCCGAGAACACGCGCGCGGGCGCTGCGGATTGTGCCAGCCGGATCTTGGTCATGGAGCTCACCTGATTAAGGATATCCGCCTACCCATTAAGAAGGCATAAAGCGCGCATCAGGATTTCGTAAGGAAGTGGGCAGGTGTCCACACCTGCAGCGGGTCTCCAGACCCGCCTGTCTTGAGATTGTTGCCGCTTCTGGGCCACTCAGTATTCGTCATGGCGCGCCGTCTGCCCCACATCTACGCGATCGGGCAACCTCTGTTCGTGACCTATCGCCTGTTCGGCAGCCTGCCTGCCGGCCGCGAGTTTCCGAAAGAAGCGCTGACCTCCGGAGAGGTGTTTGCCGCCATGGACCGGCTGCTCGATACTGCCGATGTTGGGCCCAGGTATCTTCAGATGCCGCCGATTGCCACTGTCGTCCGCGACTCCATCCTGCACGGGGCACGGCGTGACTACGACCTGCACGCGTGGGTGATCATGCCCAATCACGTCCATCTGCTCATCACTCCTTGGACCGAGGCTTCCTTGTTCTTGCGGCGGCTGAGGGGTACAGCGCCCGGCAGGCTAACCTGATGCTGGGACAGACAGGGAAGCAGTTCTGGCAGGACGAGAGCTATGACCATCTGGTGAGGTCGGGTGAGGAGTGCCGCCGCGTAGCGAGATACATCGTCAACAATCCGGTTAAATCCGGGCTGGCGCAAAGCATCGACGAGTTTCCCTGGTCCAGCGCTGGCGGGTCTAGAGACCCGCTGCAGGACTGGAGTCCTGCCCCACCTACTCAGGCAGATTGAACCGATACCCTACCCAAGGCTCCGTCAGCAGATAGCGCGGGTGCGAGGGGTCGGGCTCGATCTTCTTGCGCAGCTGATTCACGAACACCCGCAGGTATTCGACCTCGTTGCCGTAGTCGGGACCCCAGACCGCTTGCAGCAGAGAGCCGTGAGGAATGGGCTGGTTAGGATGCGTGAGGAAGTACTGCAGCAGGTCGAACTCCTTGGGCGTAAGCCGGCCCTCGCGAGTGCCGATGGTCGCGCGCCGGGTATTCAGGTTGATCTCGACCTCGCCCAGCTTGACCGTTCCCAGCGCGTCTTCGGGCCGCTGCGGCAGCCGGCGCAGGGCCGCCCGGATGCGCGCCAGCAGCTCGGGCGTGCTGAACGGCTTGGTGATGTAGTCGTCGGCGCCGGCATCGAGCGCCTGCACTTTGTCCTTCTCCGCGTTTCGGACCGTCAGCACGATCACCGCCACGTCCCACCGCGCGCGGATTTCGCGGCAGGCATCCAGGCCGCCCATGCCCGGCATGTTCATGTCGAGCAGGACCAGATCGAACCGTTCCGCCGCGAGCTTCTCCAGCGCCTCTTCGCCGCTGCGCGCATCCGCCACGTAGTAGCCGAGGCCGGTGAGCGTGGCGCGCATCACGCGCCGGATCTGCGGCTCGTCATCCACCACCAGAACGCGGATCGCGTTCATGAGGGAACTCGCTCGGCGGCCTGCGGAAGCGAGAAGCAGAAGCGCGAGCCGTCCGGCGTCCGGTCCACCCAGATCCGGCCGCCGTGGGCCTGCACGATTTCGCGCGCGATGGTGAGCCCCATTCCGGTGCCGGGCAACCGCTGGCGGTCCCTCGGGCAGCGGTAGAATTTCTCGAACACGCGCTCGCGTTCGCCTTCCGGAATTCCCGGCCCGCGGTCCTGAACGCTGAACACGATGCCGTCGGGCGAGGCTTCCGCCGCCACAAGCACGGGCGAACCTGGAGGCGAATACTTGAACGCGTTGTCGATCAGCTGCAGAAGCACCGTGCCGAACATGGCCGGGTCGGCGCTGCACAGCGGCAGTTCGGTCGAGGCCGAAACCTCGATGCGCCGCCCGTCCAGGCCGGGCTCCACCTTCCGGACGACGCCGGCCACCAGCTCCGCCGGCGGGTGCGGCTCCTGGCTGATGCGCAACTCGCCGGCTTCGATGCGTGCCATGTCGATAGCCTCGCTCACCATGGTCGTCATGCGGTCGGCCTCTTCGCTGATGACGGTGAGCAGCTCGGTGGTGGTCGCGTCGGCCGGGACCGAAAGCAGCGCCGAGGCGGCCGCCTTGACCGAGGTCAGCGGCGTCTTGAACTCGTGCGCCACCGCATCGAGAAGCGCGGACTTCAATTCCTGGCTCTGGCGCGCCACCTCGGCGCGGCTGGCCAGTTCCAGCGTGCGCGCCCGCTCCAGTGAGATCGCAGCCAGGTTGGATATGGCGTGCAGCGCCGCGTCGGAGACCGAACCGGTGAACATGCCGATGCTGCCGATGGGGCCGCCGCCCAAACGGATTGGCAACGCGGTAACGCCCTTCTCGTCGAGCTCCGTGTTCTGCAGGGCCACGTCGCGCAGCCTGCCTTCGCTCAGGGGAAGGTCTTCCGGGCCGGCGCGATCCACCTCGCCCGTTCGCCGATCGAAGACGGCCACGGCCCGCAGCTCGAAAACCGCCGCGACTTGACGCGCCAGGTGTTTGGCCACGGCGGCTTCTTGCGGCTCGCCCATCATCAGGGAGCGGCTCAGGTTGTAGAGCCGCTCCATTTCCGCGCGGCGCTCGGAGGCTTCGACCGCCCGCCGCTTCGCCGTGGCCGAGAGATTGCTGGCGGTCACCGCCGTGATCAGAAACGCCGTCAGCGCCACCCAGTTCTGCGGATCGGCGATGGTGAACGTGCCCACCGGGGGCAGGAAGAAATAGTTGAACGCCAGCACGGCCGCGAAAGACGCCACCACCGCTTCGGTCAGGCTGCCCCAGGTGGCGACCGCCAGGATCACCAGCAGGAAGGCGAGCGCGACCGTGGTGGAGTTCACGTGCAGCCGGACGCAGGCGAACGTGACCGCCGCGATCAGGGACAGCGCGCCAGCCATTCTCAAGGGCCACCTGGACCGGGTTTGCGATGGCATAACCGCCCCCTTTTGTATCGATCTTAAGTTTGCGCTAACCCTTCCCGTATTTGTTGCTGCACTCGACGGAGCAAAAATGAACCACCTCTCCGCCGATGGTCCGCTTCACCGACGTGGCCGTGGAGACGTAGGTTCCGCAGACCGGATCGCGCTTGAGCTCGCCGATCTTCTGCGGCTCGGAAGACCTTGGGCGCCCCGAAGCCGCCGGCCCGAGGAATCCGCCAATCGCCTTGGCCAGAATCCCGACGACCGAGCGGATAAAGCTGATGAGGATGATGGCAAGGAAAAGATAGAGGACGACTTTGATCATGAAATGGGGCGTTCCCGGCGAACGCCCCGCTCTTCCATTCTGCTACTACTGCTTCTTCTTCGTCTTCTTCGCCGGGGCCGCGTTCGGGTTGACGTACTGCGTCTGCACCTGCCCGGTCAGCGCCTCCAGCATCGCTTTCGCCGCATCGGCGTTAGGGCCGGTCGGCGCCAGTTCGAGGTACTTGTCCAGCTCGCCCTTCATCTCGGGAGGCGCCACCGTCTTGCCATCCGAGGTTACCGTCATCTTCGACGACAGGCACACGGCATACTGGAAATGCGCCTCGGCGTATGTGGGAGTCAGCTCGATGGCCTTCTTGAAGGTCTCGGCCGCCTGGTCATACTGCCCCGCGTTCACCAGCAGCGCGCCCAGGTTGTAGTAGTATTTCCCGGCGCCTGGGGGATCGAATTCAGCCGCCTTCTTCAGTTCCGCGGAGGCCTCG
>DATNLV010000286.1:0-4745 GCA_035602665.1 Bryobacteraceae bacterium
ACTGAATAGAGTGTCCGATAAGAAGCTGACGGCGCACGTCAAAGCCGCGGGTTGAGCGTCCAAATTGAGTCCAAAGGTTTTGGACCAGGTGCTCGGCCGCATCCCGCGTGTGCCGAATCAAAACGTGCTGGTTGGGTTTGAAACGTCGGACGACGCCGGCGTTTACAGGCTGACGCCGGAGTGTGCGCTGGTGCAGACGGTGGACTTCTTCACGCCCATCGTGGACGATCCGGCCACCTTCGGCGCCATCGCCGCCGCCAACTCGCTCAGCGACGTCTACGCCATGGGCGGCACTCCGATTTCGGCGCTCTCGATCGTGGCTTATCCCGCCCAGGGCGACATAGACGACCTGGTGGCGATCCTGACCGGCGGCGCGGAGAAGATGAGCGAAGCCGGCTGTGCGGTGATCGGGGGCCACAGCGTGGCCGACGAGGAAATGAAGTTCGGCTACGCGGTGACGGGCACGGTGGATCCGCGCCGCGTGACGCGCAACTCGGGCGCGGTTCCGGGAGACGCGCTGGTGCTGACCAAGCGCATCGGGACGGGCGTGATCTCGACCGCTCTCAAGCGCGGCATCGCGGGGCAAAGCGACGTGGAGGAATCCATCGAGTCGATGCTCCAACTCAATCGCGTGGCCTGCGAGGCGATGCTCGCGGCCGGGGCGCACGGCTGTACGGACGTCACCGGATTCGGCCTGATCGGCCACGCGCGCGAGATGGCGCTGGCCAGCGGCGTCACGCTCGAAATCGGAACGGCGTGCATTGCGTTCCTGCCCGGCGCCCTCGACTATGCGCGCCGCGGGGCGCTGCCCGGCGGGCTCGAGAACAATCGCGAGTTCGCCTCCTGCGCCGTCGAGCTGGTGCGCCAGGTGCCAGCGGAAATCGAAAGCCTGCTCTACGATCCGCAGACCTCGGGCGGCCTGCTGATCGCGCTTCCGGCGGTGGGGGTACCGGCGCTCTTGACGGCCCTGCCCGCCGCCCGCCTGATTGGCCGCGTCCTCGAACGCGGCGAGAAACCCATTCGCATCCTATGAACCCACTCATCGTCGCACTCGATTTGGATTCGCCCCAGAAGGCGCGCGAGCTGGTTGAGAAGCTCGGCAGCGAGATCGGCTTCTACAAAGTCGGCCTGGAGCTCTACGCCACCGCCGGCATGGACTTCGTCCGCGAGCTGATCGCGGAAGGCAAGGACGTCTTCCTCGACCTGAAGCTCTACGACATCGGGGAGACCGTGAAGCGGACGGTGACGCGCATCGCCGCCACCGGCGTCCGGTTCACCACCATCCACGGCAGCGGCACCGTGATGCGCGCGGCGGCCGAGGGGCGGGACTCCTCGAACCTCAAGCTGTTGGCCGTGACCGTGCTCACCAGCTTCGATCGGGAGGATCTGGCCGACCTGGGCTATCCCTGCGCGGTTTCCGAGCTGGTGGCGCTGCGCGTGCAAAGGGCGATCGAAGCCCGGATCGACGGGATCGTCTGCTCGCCGCTCGAAGCCGCGCTGGTCCGCCAGACCGCTGGCCCCGGCGCGATCCTGGTGACGCCCGGGGTGCGGTCCGCCGGGGCGGGGAAGGGCGACCAGAAGCGCGTGGCCAGTCCCGCCGAGGCGCTCCGCGATGGCGCCAACTACCTGGTGATCGGCCGCCAGGTGACGCGCGCGGCCGATCCGGCGGCCGAGGTGCGGCGCATCCTCGAAGAGATCGGCTGCCAGTAGTCCCACGGCGGCGCGCCGAGGCGTGCGCCACCCGCGCGCGGTGTATACTGACTGGGAACTGGGAGTCTCAAATTATGCAGAGACCGGGTTTTGTGCGTTACCTGTACAACCGCTGGGTATTCCTCGTGATCGGCCTTACGGGGCTCGGGAACATCATCCTCCTGATGTATCGTTTCCTCGTGCTGGGATTCCTGAGCTTCGCCTTGGAGCACATCGTGGCCGGCGTGTTCAGCCTTGTCACCTGCCTGCTCTCTTTCGGCATTTTCGTGGATCTCAGCTTGAAGAGTCCGGCCAAAGACAAACACTAGATGGCTACAGTGTTGGTGGTCGATGACGAACGGGCGATCGTGAAGCTCATCGCAACCGTACTCCGGTCCGAGCACTCCGTCATCACCGCCGAAAGCGCCATCGAAGCTCTGACGCTTTTCGAGTCCTACCACGGCCGGATCGATCTCATCGTTACGGACGTCATGATGCCACGCATGACGGGCCTGGAGCTGGTGGAGCGGTTGGAATCAACCCACAAGCGCCGGTTTCCCGTCCTGTTCGTTACCGGAGCGTCGGATTATCCTATCGATCCGTGCCGGACGGTACTGCCCAAGCCATTCTCGCCCGCCGCTCTGAAGGAGACGGTTCGACAAGTGCTGCTGGCATGCAAGGGCTGCCCCGAAAGCCGGTAAGCGGCCCCCTACTTCGGCTCAACCTCGTGCCGCACGATCAGCAGCGGCGCGTCGAGCGAGTGGCGAACGGCGTTGATGGTCTGGCCGAAGACGATGTCCTGAATCCCCTTGTGGCCGTGGGCTCCCATGATGATGAGGTCCGGCTTGAGCAAGCGGGCGAAGCGGATGATCTCCTGCTTGGGATCCTGGGAGTGCGCCACGGAGACATCCACCTCGATCCCTTGCGAGCGCAGTCCGGCGAGGATCTCATCCAGGTATTTGGCGCCGACCTCGACCTCGGCGGTTGACGAAAGCGGGCCGTAGATCTGGCTGGTCACGCCTTCCTCGACATGCAGCAGATGCAGCTTCGATCCGTAGGCGCGGGCCATCGAAGCGGCATGCGCAATGGCGACGCGATCGCGCTCGGTGTGATCGAGCGGAACCAGAATGGTCCGGTAGCCGAACGGGCGGACCTCGGCCGCGGCCGGCTCGGGGAGGGGAACCGCCGCGCGTCCCTTGCGCTGCAGCCACACCGGCAGCCACGGCTGTAACGTCACCCACGCCAGCAGCAGCGCCAGCAGGATGAGCACGGGCTCAACCGTCATCATCACCACGTCGCGGTACGCTCCCGATGAGGCAAGCCAGTCGGACATCGTCAGCATCACCAGGCGTATGTTGAGCGCCAGGATCACCGCCGCCACGACCCACGATAGCGCTTGAAGCCAGCGGCGGTTGGCGAACGCGCCCATGCGTTTCGGGTCGCTGGTGAAATGAATCAGCGGAATCACGGCGAAGGGGAGCTGCATGCTCAGGATGACCTGGCTCAGGATCAGCAGGCGCAGGCTCGACTGCTCGCCCGCGATCCAGATGGTGAGCGCCGCCGGGATGATGGCCAGGGAGCGGGTCGCAAGCCGGCGCAGCCAGGGGCGCATGCGGATGGTCAGGAATCCTTCCATCACGATCTGGCCGGCCATGGTGCCGGTCATGGTGGAGGACTGGCCGGAGCAAAGCAGCGCAATGGCGAAGACCACGCTCGCCACGCTCGTCCCCAGCAGCGGCGTCAGCAACTGGTAGGCCTGCTGAATCTCGGTCACCACGATGTGGCGCTCGAAGAAGACCGCGCCCGCCACCACCAGGATGGCGATGTTCACCAGCATGGCGCCGTTGAGAGCCACCACCGAATCGATCAGGTTGAAGCGGCAGGCCGTGCGCTTCTGGGCGTCTCCGTCGCCGATGCGGCGCGTCTGCACCAGCGCCGAGTGCAGATAGAGGTTGTGCGGCATCACCGTGGCGCCCAGGATTCCGATCACGATGTAGAGGTTCTGGTTGTTCGGGTGCGGGATCAGTCCGCTGGCCATTTGCGAGAAGTCCGGCTTCGACATCAGAATCTCGATTCCGAAGCAGACCGCCATGACCACGATCAGGCTGAGTACGAAGCCTTCGATCATGCGTATGCCGAAGCGCGAGAGCCACAGCAGCACCAGGATGTCGAGCGCGGTGAGGAGCACGCCGGCGAGCAGGGGAATGTGGAATAAAAGGTTGAGGCCGATCGCCGCGCCCAGCACTTCGGCCAGGTCGCAGGCGGCGATGGCGATCTCGCAGAGCACCCACAGCGCCAGGTTAACGGGCCGCGGATAGGATTCGCGGCAGGCCTGCGCAAGGTCCCGTTGGCTGGCGATGCCGAGCCGGGCCGCCAGGGTCTGCAGCAGGATCGCCATGAGGTTCGACATGACCAGGACCCACAGCAGCTGGTAGCCGAATTTGGCGCCGCCTTCGAGGTCGGTAGCCCAGTTGCCCGGGTCCATGTAGCCCACCGAAACCAGGTAGGCGGGGCCGGCGAAGGCGAACATGCGCCGCCAGATGGACGCCTGGCCGGTGTCTACGCTGGCGTGCACCTCGGGCAGCGATTGTGTGCGCGTATGCGTGGGGCCGGCTTTCGGCATGCTAAAGAGTGATCTTCGCACACGGCGGGTGGAGTCAGCGACCTCCCGCCGCCTTCCGGAGGAACGTCCCTTTGTCCAACTCCTCGAATGCCTGCCGCAGCTCAGCCTGGGTGTTCATCACGATCGGCCCGTACCAGGCCACCGGCTCCTCGATCGGTTTGCCCGACACCAGGAGGAAGCGCATTCCGTCCTCGCCCGCCTGCAGCGTCACTTCGTCGCCGCGGTCAAACAGGATGAGCGAGCGGTTCTCCGCCGCGGCCGGGGGCGCGGTATCCAGCCAGCCGACCGATTCGGTGGGCACCGCCAGCGGACCCGAGGCGTTGCAGAAATTCCCGCTGCCTCCAAAGACGTACGCGAAGGCGTGGCGCGTGGTCTCGACGGGCAACGTCTTGCGCTTGCCCTGAGGCACCGACACGTCCAGGTAGATCGGCTC
>DATNLV010000288.1:0-2342 GCA_035602665.1 Bryobacteraceae bacterium
GCGGTCATTGGCGAAATCCATCACCAGCGGGCGCAGCATCGAGCTGCCGTTGTGGGTCACCTGCCAGGAGACCGAGTAGATGTAGGGCATCAGCCGGTAGCGCAGCCGTTCGAACGTCTCCAGGGTCCTCTGGGTGGGCTCGTCGAATTGCCAGAATTCCTTGCCAGGACCGGTGCCATGCACGCGGAACATCGGCGTGAACGCGCCGAACTGGAACCAGCGCACAAAAAGCTCCTGGTATTTCGGGTCCTTCGGATCCCCGCCGAAGAAGCCGCCGATATCGGTGTTCCAGTACGGAATGCCGCTCATGGAGAAATTCAAGCCCGCGGGAATCTGCTTCCGGAACACGTCCCACGTGCCGTGGATATCGCCGGACCACGAGATGGCCGAGTTGCGCTGCTGCCCCGCGTACGCGGAACGGGTGAGGATGACGACCCGCTTCCTGTCCGTCTCGGCGCGCTGGCCCTGATAGACGCCGGTTGTGGTCATCAGGGGGAAGGCGTTGAACACCGTGGCGCCAGGGCCCTGGGCGGTTGGATACGTGCGATACTCGCCCCAGTGTCCGCCGGTTTCGGGTTCAGTCGCGTCAAGCCACCAGCCGTCCATACCCAACGTGCCGAGGTGCTCGTGGATTTGCCTCCAGTAAATGCGGCGGCCTTCGGGATTGAAGGCGTCGTACCACCTGCCTTCACCCTTGGGGTAGACATTCTGAATCACGAACGGGTAGAGTGCACCGGCCTGATCGAGTTCCTTCCCCGTAGCCGTGTCCGGATCGAAGCGCGCCCACACTGAGATCAGGATGTGCGCATGCATCTTGTGGATGGCGTCGACCATCCCCTTCGGATCCGGATAACGCTCGGGATCGAACTCGTGCGAGCCCCAACCGCCGGGTTTCCAGTACTGCCAATCCTGCACGATCCCATCGAGGGGCATGTGCCGCTCGCGGAATCGCGAAACGATTCCGAGCATTTCGGCCTCGGTGGAGTAACGTTCTTTGCATTGCCAGAAGCCCCAGACCCACTTGGCCATCAGCGGCGCCGGGCCGGTGAGCTGGCGGTAGGCGGCGATCACGTCATCCGCTTTGGGGCCGTAGAGGAAGTAGTAATCGATTGCCTTGCCGGTCTCGGAGATCCAGCGCAGAACGCCTTCCTTGCCTTTGACGCCGGCCTCGACATCCGTGATCGCGGGATTGTCCCACAGCAGGCCGTAACCGCGGCTCGAAACCAGCATCGGGATGGCAATCTCCATGTTCTTCTGCTGCAGGTGGACCGCAGTCCCGCGATAGCTCATGTACCCGTCCTGGTGCTGTCCCAGGCCGTAGATCTGCTCGCCCGGCTGAAGGGCGAAGCTGTTGCCGACCGTGGATTCGCGGGCGCCCGCCTCTTCCACGATCGCATTGCCGCTGAGATCGGCGAAGGAAACCAGGCCCGTGGTCTTGTCGACGCGCGCCCGTAGCGCTGTCGTGGAGAGGTCGATGGCCGCTGCTGTTTCCTTGATCTCGAAGCGCACTGGGGCCGGAGCGGCGATCACACTCAGACTGCGAGTGGAAGGAAGTTCCGCGCCGGGAGCGTAAGTGACGCGCACAATCCGGTCGGACCAGACTTCGAGCCGCAGCACGCCGGTATCGAAGCGCACCAGTACACCGTGCGCCTGTTTCTCCACGGTGGGAGCCGCCGTAGCCGTAACCGAAGCACTGAGCGCAGCAACGGCAAGACTGAGAACTGACAAACTCTTGTACATATTCGAGCTCCTAGTACGGCCTGTGGCCCTCTGTGATGCCCGGCCAGTGGTCAGTCCGGAACGGTGCCGCAGGAAGGCCGGCTCCGTTGAACAGCGTCGCAGCCGGATTGGACTGCCACGCGTAGCGGACCTCCTTGGGATCCGGTACTGCAGTGGAAGAGACCAGGACGGTGTCTCCGTCAATCCGGGCTTCCGCCCAGGCCCATTTGCGGTCTTCCCCGGCCACCGCGAACTGCTCGAGTCTGCCGCCCTTGGCGAGAAGGCCGCCATCGGTGTGAGTGAAGTGCAGTCGCAGCGCCCCAGGCAGACGGTCCACCAAACTGAGTGTCGGTCCGGCGTGGGGTATGTTCTCGCCGTAGTGATTGGCGAGTGCGCAGCGCGCCAGGCGGTCACCCACTTCCAGTTTGTCTATGGGATGAAGATTGTTGGCGTCGCCGGTGTCGATCGCGACTGCCAGACAGGAATTGGGAACAACGGCCGCGGTCAGCGCCTGCGCCTCGCGCAGTTCCGCCCATTCGTCGTCGACGGGTGTATCGCTCGGTGGCATGAAACCAGGAAGACCGGCAATGTAAAACGGAGAGTCGCCCTGGCCGAAAAGCTCC
>DATNLV010000291.1:0-4526 GCA_035602665.1 Bryobacteraceae bacterium
AGCTGCATAAGGGGTTTGGGTGTCTTTTGATGATCGGTTTGGTAGACCTCCATTCTAAGGACATTCAGGCCCCTTTGGAACATTCCCCTCTACTTTTGTTTTGAGCCCCTGATCCCACACTCCGAATTTTGCAACTACCTCTCCTGTCTCCTGCCTCCTGTCTCCTGTCTCCTCTCTTCCGATTGTTAAGGCCGTCCCATTGACCTGCTCTTTCCGGAAGTGAGAAAATACCCATCTCTCCGGATTACGAACCAGATGAGACTACTACCACGCCAGGAAAAATTCTTCGCCTCGTTTTTGGCTCAGGTCCACCTGATCACAGAGGCCTCCGGCATTCTGTACGACGCGGTCAAAGAGGGCAACTCGCACCTCTCCCGTGCGGCCGCGCGCATCCAGCAACTCGAGCACGAAGGCGATGAGATCATCCACGACATCTTCACGCGCCTCAACCAGACCTTCATCACGCCGCTCGATCCCGAAGACATTCACTCCCTCTCCTCGAGCCTGGACGACGTGCTCGACGGAATCGAGGACGCCGCCTATCGCATGGTCGCCTACCGCCTGGACCCCATTCCGCCGACGGTCGTCGAGCTGTGCGAGGTGGTGCGCGATTGCGCCAAGGCGCTCGAGCGGGCCTTCGAAAAGCTGGACAAGGACGAAAAGCTGCTGGACGACTGCATCGAGGTCAACCGCCTCGAGGACTACGCCGATCTGCTGGTCCGCCGCGCCGTGGCCGAACTGTTCCAGCAGGAGAAGGACCCCATCGCCCTCATCAAGCACAAGGAGATTTACGAGTTCCTCGAGGACACCACCGATCGCTGCGAGGACGTGGCCGACGTCCTGCAGAACGTGGTCGTGAAAAACAGCTGACCCTCCCCGACATGCTCAGGTTCTGATGTCCTCCGCGCTCATTCTGGTCATCGTCATCACTGCCGTGGCGCTGGTCTTCGATTTCCTCAATGGATTTCACGACGCCGCCAATTCCGTCGCCACCGTCGTGGCCACCCGCGTTCTCACGCCGCTACAGGCCGTCATCTGGGCGGCCGTGTTCAACTTCATTTCCGTGTTCACCTTCGGCACCGCGGTGGCGCACACGGTGGGCGCGGGCATGGTGGATTTGCACGCGGTGACGGTCTACGTGATCCTGGCGGGGTTGATCGGCGCCATCTTCTGGGACCTGGTGACGTGGTGGTTCGGGCTTCCCACCAGCTCGTCGCACGCCCTGTTCGGCGGCTACGCGGGCGCGGCAATGGCCCGTGCGGCTTTTTCGCACGGCTTCGGGCATAGCTTCGATGTGCTGATCTGGAGCGGCTGGATCAAAACCCTGATCTTCATGATTCTCTCGCCGATCATCGGCCTGGTTCTGGCTTTCGTTCTGATGACGTTGGTCTATTGGCTATTCCGCCATTCCACGCCGAAGAAGATGGACGTCTACTTCCGGAAACTCCAGCTCGTTTCCGCGGCGCTTTTCAGTTACGCTCACGGGACCAACGATGCGCAGAAGACCATGGGCATCATCACCGGCGTCCTGGTGACAACGGGGTATCTTCACGAGTTCCATGTGCCGGCGTGGGTGATCGCCGCGGCCGGCTCCGCCATCGGCCTGGGGACGCTCTCGGGCGGGTGGCGGATCGTGCACACGGTGGGCTCGCGGATCACCAAGCTCAGACCCCGCGGCGGCTTCTGCGCGGAGACGGCGGCGGCTCTGTCGATCCTGGTCGCGACGGCGGTGGGCGTGGGAGTTTCCACCACCCACGTGATTACCGGAGCCATCACCGGAGTGGGCTCGATTCAACGCATGAAGGCGGTCCGCTGGGGCGTCGCGACCAATATCGCCTGGGCCTGGATCCTTACCATCCCCGCCGCCGCGGCCGTCGCCTGGATATCCTACTCGCTGCTGTTCTCGGCCGGCCTCGACCCGCGGTAAAGCCGCCCCCGGCACCGAACCGCCACCGTCAGTACCTACAAGGTTCAAACGCGTCGTTTTCTGGCGGGCGCTCGGCTGAAGTCCGAAATCGCATCGGACTTTTTGTCTTTTGAATCCCATCGGCGTTCATCGGCGTTCATCGGCGGCCATCAATCCTCTGAACGCGGCTTTGCGAGATGCCCGACCCGCCACCGACGAGACCAACCTGCTTGGTTCCGGCTCGTCCGGGGCAGGGAGCGGACACCTCCGGAATTTCAGCCCCTTCTAGGCCAATTGTAAAAGTATTGTTCACAATCCGAATTTTATCGACCCTCTTTGCGCTTGATCAAAGTCCGAATATCTCCGGAAACCTAGACTCTCTTTAGCTGGAGTCACTCCGGAGGAAACATGCTAGAGCACCGCGCGCTTCGTGGCGCGCTTTTCTGCCTCGCTGCAATCACCACGGCGATGCCCGTTTGGGCGGGGTCGTGGTCCACTCAGGTCGTACTCGCCGACAACGGCTACTCGGGCAACATCGCCTTGGACGGCGCGGGCAACATGGTTGCCGTATGGAACCTTGACACGCCGACCACTAACCTCATGCAGGCCAGTACCGCTGCTTTCGGCCACCCCTGGTCCGCGCCGGTCAACCTGACGGGAATCATCACCGGGGCGGGTAACCCGGCAGTGCACAGCAGTGCTTCCGGCAACTCGACCGCCGTGTTCACCAACACGGTCGCGCAGTTCGCCGACCATCCGTACGGCGGCAGCTGGAGCGCGCCGGCCAACCTCACGAATGCTACCAACCAGTTCTTCGTGGGCAATGACAACGGCGATCTGGCGCTTGCCTGGGGAACCGGCTCGGCACGCACTGCAAATACCATCGGCGTCGTCAGCCGTCCGGCCGGCGGCGCCTGGAGCGCGGCTGTTACGCTGGCCTCGGGCTCTCACTTCGCTTTCGACGGCGCCGTGGTGGGTCCGGATGGCACGATGGCCGTGGCGTGGGAGAGTTACGCCGCGACCTGCGGCTCTCGCGTCTGCAAGACGTCCAACTGGGTTCTGCATGTCTCCACTCTGGCCCACGGCGCGACAACCTGGGTTGATTCGGGAGCGCTTCTCGGGCCCGACGCCACCCAGCATTTCACGCAACTCGCCGCCGATAGCTTGGCCGATCTCGGCGCCATTGGACTGCAGGGCGGCAACATCGTCTCCATAGTCAGGCACGGCAGCGTCTGGAGCGGACCCGCGGTGATCGCCTCGGATACCGCCGTCCTCTTCAATACCGGGACCGGCCGGGACAACCGCACATTCCACTGCGATGTCAACGGCCACGCGACCCTGGTATCGTGGGGCCCCGGCCTCTACACCCTCGTGGCGGTGGACGGCAATCTCACCACCAATACGTGGGGCAAGGTCACGACCATTTCCGGCTCGGACCAGAATCCGGGCTATTTCCACTATGCGATGAGTTCCTCGGGCGCCGCCATCGTGTTCTGGTGGACAATCGACCTGAACGACAACACCACCTGGCGCGCCGCTACGCGCAGCGGGCCCGGTGTCGCCTGGAACGCGCCGGCCACGGCCGGAACGTCGTACGATGCGGGCGGGCAGCCCGAGAGTGTCGCCATCAACAGCGCCGGTCAGGCGGCTGTGATCTTCCACGGATACAGCTCGGACTTCCTGACCTACATCGAGTACAGCAACACCTACCAGCCTTAGAATCCCCCCGGGGCTCCGGCGCGCGACGCTATTCCCATCGCAGCGAGCGCGCCGGATCCACCCTCACCACGCGCCGCGCCGGCACCCATGCGGCCGACAGGCCAACCGCGAGCAGCAGGCCGCACACTCCGGCGAAAGTCAGCGGATCGGCCGGCTTCACTTCGTACAGCAGCGACGCCATTAAGCGAGTGAGCGCAAGCGCCGCGGCGAGTCCGGCGGCGATTCCCGCCAGCATGAGTCCCAGGCCATCCCGTACGACGCCGCTCACGAGGCGCCCTGCGTCCGCGCCCAGCGCCATGCGAATGCCGATCTCGCGCGTCCGCTGGGCCACCGAGTAGGCCAGCAGCCCATACAGCCCTATAGCCGCCAGCACCAGCGCCAGGACCGCGAAGACTCCCAGCAGAAACGCCTCCAGGCGCGGCCGCGCGACGGACAGCGCCACCACCTGTTCCATGTTCTCGACGTCCGTGATCTCCTGGTCCGGATCGACCGCGTGAATGGTTTGCTGAACGGCGTGCGCCAGCGCGGCCGGCGAGGAGCCTGTGCGGACCACGAGAGCGGCGAAATACATCGGGCCCTGGGCTTGGTCGAGAAACAGGGTCGGCTGCGGCGAAATCGACAGGCTGGTCTGGCGAGCGTTCGCCGCGATGCCGACGATGACGCCATGCTCGACGTTCCAGTTCAGTGCGAGATGCTTCCCGAGCGGGTTTTCGCCTGGGAAGAATTTGTCCGCGAACGCCTGGTTCACCACGACCGCCGGCTCGGTGGTGATGGTGTCGTAGCGGTTGAAATCGCGACCGCTGAGCAGGGGGATTCCCATCACCGCGAAGTACTGCGGGCTGACGATGACGAAATCGGCGGTGGGCCGCATGCCGGGGGCGGGTTCGGGCCGATCCATGCG
>DATNLV010000300.1:0-6415 GCA_035602665.1 Bryobacteraceae bacterium
CAGTCGGGAGATCGTCAGCACACGAATTTGGAGTGCCTTATCTTATTCGTGTCCATTCGTGTTCATTCGTGGCCCAAGTTCTCTTCAGCGCTACCGTTTCAGAACCTCCTCAAAGAACGCCAGCGCCCGGGCATCCTGCGACTGCCCCAGCCAGAACATCGCCTGCTTGCGCACTTCGGGATTGCGGTTGTTCCGCGCCGTCTGGATCAGAAGCGGAACTCCCTGGTCCTTCGGAAGCTGGCTCAGCGAGAACACAGCGTGCTTTTTCACTTCCGTGTCCGGGTCGTTGGCGATGGCGTTCGTGATCGCAGCCACGGCCTTCTGGCCGGCCTTCTGTCCCAGCCAGAACAGCGCCTGGCCCCGAACGTGCCCGCTCTGGTCGCTCTTCGCCGTCTCGATCATGGAGTCGACCGCCTCGGGCGTCCTATTGATCGACAACGCGAACACGGCCTTCTCCCGCATCTTGTCCGAAGGATCGTCGCGCACCACCACCCGGAGCACGTCGTAACCTTGCCTGCCCCGCGCAGCGCCCAGCCAGAAGATCGCTTTCTCGCGTACCACATCGGGCCGCGACGCCGCGATGAACTCCTTCATGGCCCGATCCGCGGCCTGGTCCTCATGCATCGCGACGGCCATAACGGCGGAGTCGCTCAGCTGGTCGGCGCCGGTCACGAACGTCGAGAGCAGCGCAACGCTCTCGGCGGCCCGCACATCCGTGAGCCAGTGCACCGGAAGCCCGCCCGCGTCCAACTCGCAGCTTTCCGCGTACACCCGCACCTTGCCCACCTGCTTGTTCTCGACGCGCATCAGAACGGCAATCCTTCCCGACGCCTCGAGCTTCTCCGTGCGGTCGCCGCTGACCTGGGTGTTGTGCCCGCCCTCGAGCGAGCAGCCGCAACTGTGCCCGCCATCCCAGCAGCACTCCCGATGATCGCCCTCGATCGCGGCCACCGAGTACCCGATCCACGCCGGTGCGGCGGCCCCGTTCACGATGGCGCGGTACTCCCGCTCGAGCCCGGCCGCGGCCGGCCGTGTATCGAGCTTCGCGTTGACGATGTGCGGCTGCGCGGTGCAGAAAGCGGAAGCCGCAAGTGCGATCAGGATCGTTCGCAGCATGGCACTCTCCTACTTATTCAGGATCTCCATCATGTAATCCGTGGCGTCCTTCGTTCCCATCACCGAGAGCTGCTGCACGATGTGCCGCTTCAGCTCCGGGTCGGTCTCCTTCCGTGCCAGATCGATGAGCGCCTTGTCGTTCCCCTGAACAAACAGCGCCTGGATCGCCGCCTTCCGGTCCGACTTATCGTGCGCGCTGGCGTAGAGCGTAAGGATATCGGGCGCCGTCTGACTCCCCATCACGCCGAGCAGTTCGATGGCCTGGCGCCGCAGCTCCGGGTTGCTCTCGCTCTTGGCCGCCGCCAGGATCCGCGCCCGGTCGCCAGACACCATGAAGCTTTCCAGGATTTTCCGTTTCACGCCCACATCGGTCGAAGACGCGTAGATGTCCGCGAGCGTCTGCCGGCTCTCGGCGCCTCCGAAGACCCCGAGGTTTTCGATGGCCTTCTTCTGAAGTTCCGGATTCGAGTTGCCCTTGGCGATCTCGATGACCACCTGCTTGGCCCGCGGCGACCCCGTCTGCAGCAGCACAAACATAGCTTGCTGCTTTTGCTTCAGACTGTGGTTGCCCTTGAGAACGCCCTCGAGCAGCGGGATAGCGCGCTCCGGGTCGGTATTCATGAGGCTGTTGATCGCCATGATCTTCAGCTCCTCATCGGGCTCGGACTCCGGCGAAACCGTCTGCCCCGCCGCCTGCTTGACCTCGATCTCGAGCGCCTTGGCGTCGTTCACCCATTGACTCCTGGCATACTGCTTCCGAAGTTGGGCGATGGCCGTGAGCGCTTCCTGCCGCCGGCCGAGTTTGTTGAGCGCGTATGCCTTCCAGTACAGAGCCCCATCGGCGCGCGCGTTGTCGGCCGGCACCCCGTCGAACTCCGCGATGGCGTTCTGCCATTGCTTGGCGTCGAGCGCCTTCATCCCGACCTGGTAGCTGACCTCGCCGCGATCCTCCGCGCCCGGTTCCGCGAAACACAGCGCGACGCCAACACACATCAATGCAATTTGAATGAGTTTGAACATACCGTTTCTCCCTTAGGATTTCTTCCGTTCGTCCTGTTGCAGCTGCGAGTCGATCACGCGGACTTTGAAGAGGATTCCCTGCGCCTCCACGCGCCGCCGCAGTTCCTCGAATTCCTGCGTGGACAGATGCGATGGGCTGTGCGCTACTTCGAGCAGCACCCGTTCCAGCTCATCGAGAACCGTTGCGACTCCCGGATCTCCGGACCGCAACGCCGTCTGCCGGTACAGCCGGTTGGAGTCGATCAGATCCTGCGCCCGATGCCGCTCTTCCGAGATGTCCACATGGTCGTCCTGCGGCCGTGCGTTCGCCAGTTCGAGCAGCACCATCTGGGACCGGTCCAGATGTTCGCCCACCGCGACGAACAAGATCCGTTCGCGGACCTGCGCCGGTATCGGCCGCGCGGCAACCCGTGTCTGACCCCACGGCCAGAAGCGGCCGGCCACGAAAGCCGCAACCAAAAGGACCACCATCGCGGCCGCCACCGCCCACGGCCGCGGCATCCAGAGCGTCCCCCACAACGAGCGCCGGGGCGCCCGCGGCGGTAGCTCCCGGCTCACCCGCCGCCATACCTCCGTGCCGTACTCCTCGCCCCGCTCCGGAACCGGCAGGTCCACCCGGTCCAGCACGGACGCGAATTCCTGATACGCCATCCGGCAGCTCTCGCACCCCGCCATGTGCTCGCGCTCTTCCGTCCCCGCCTCGCCGTAGTACAGGGCTGCGAATTGTGTATCGTTCAGGTGTTTCATTTCGCCGTCCCTTCCAAAGGAGCCAGGGCGCGCCGGAGTTTCGCAGCGGCCCGAAACACGCTCTGCCGCGCGGCGCTGTTCGAATGTCCGAGCGCCCGGGAGATCTCGTCAATCGGGACCCCTTCGAAATGCCTCAAGATGAAAGCGGCCCGCTCCGCCGGACTGAGCTGCGCCAGCGCCACTCGAAGCCTGCGCCGAATCTGGCCGCTGATGGCGAGCCGCTCCGGAGACGGCGCCGTCGAAGGGAGTTCCACTTTCCGCCCGCCGTCTTCGAAAGCGGGCTCCTGCGATTCGCGCCGCACCCCGCGCTTCCGCAGCAAATCGAGCGAGCAATTGGTCGCGATGCGGAACAGCCAAGTGCCGAACCCGGCTCTCGCGTCGTAGCTGTGGATCTGCCGATAAGCCCGCAGGAACGTCTCCTGAACCATATCCTCCGCGTCTTGTTCATTGCCAGTCATACGGTACGTGAGACGGAAGATCGACCGGCTATACCGCTCCACGAGCAGCCGAAACGCATCGCCGTCGCCGGCGCGGACCTGCTCTATGGCGGCCAGTTCGGTCGTCTCCATCCACTCCATTAGACTTCGAACCCGCCCGCGCGTTAGGAGAAACTTCGAAGGGGTAGCTGAAAGCTGACGGCTAGCCTGTGAACGCCCCGTAAAGCCACTTTTTTCAGCGGCGGTTCGCTGAGGCGTTCACAGGATGTTCAATCCGGCGTAGCCGGAGGCGAGGCTGATAGCTGACAGCTGCAGGCGGCGCCGGCCACGGCCGGCGCCGCCTGCGCTACCATAGTCTGCCGGAGGACCGAAACATGGTCAACGATCGAGCCAGGATCCTGAGAGAGAAACTCGAGCGCCGCCGCGCGCTAGTGGCCCCTGGCTGCCACGACGCACTCAGCGCCAAACTCATCGAGGCCGCCGGCTTCGAAGCCATCCAGGTCAGCGGCTTCGGCCTGGCCGGCAGCCTGCTCGCCAAGCCCGACGTCGGGCTCGTCGAGATGAAGGACGTATTGGACCGTACCTGGGACATCGTCCGCGCCGTCTCCATCCCCGTCATGGCCGACATCGATACCGGCGGAGGCAACGCCATCAACGCCGCCGAAATCGCCGAGCGCCTCATCGCCATGGGCGTCGCCGGCCTCAATATAGAGGACCAGGTGTTCCCCAAGCGCTGCGGCCACATGGAAGGCAAGCAGGTCATCAGCGCCGACGAAATGGCCGGCAAGGTCCGCGCCATGGCCAAGGTGCGCGAGCGCCTGGGAGTGGACCTGGTCATCAACGCCCGCACCGACGCCTGCGCCGTCTACGGCCTGTCGGAAGCCATCCGCCGGGCGAATGTGTATCTCGAAAGCGGCGCCGACATGGCCTTCATCGACGGCATCCGCACCCGCGCCGACATCGAGCGCGCGGTCTGGGAGATCAAAGGCCTGGTGTCGGTGAACCTGATGGACGCCGTCACCGGAGTCAAGACCGAGCTCGTGCCCATCCCCGAACTGGCCCGCATCGGCGTCGCCCGCGTCAGCATCCCGGTGGCCTCCATCCTGGTGGCTCACCGCGCCCTGAAGCGCTTCTTCGAAGCCATGCACGCCTCGCCCACCGGCCTGCTCGAAGGCCAGACCGACTGGGTTTCCAGCTTCGCCGAGTACACCGAATTCGTCGGCCTCAAGGAATACCGCCAGCTCGAAGACGACTTCCTCCCGCGCACCACGCTCGAGGTCAAGTACGCGGTGACGACGTAACATGGAACGCGCTGCTTTTTGTGGCGCACGCACTCCTGCGTGCCGCGTCGAGACTCATCTCGACGCCCCGGTGCCGGCACGAGAGCCGGCACGGCAGGCTAGAGCCCGCGCCACGTGGAAGGATTAAACACATGACACTCGCAGAGAAAATCCTGGCGCGTGCGTCCGGCCGCACCAGTGTCTCCCCCGATGAGATCGTGGTCGCCTCCGTCGACCTCGCCCTCTCGCACGAGAACGCCGACCTGGTACGCAAGAGCTTCGCGGAAATCGGAGTGCCCAAGGTTTGGGACTCCAACCGTATCGTCATCATCCTCGACCACCGCGTCCCCGCCGAATCCGAAAAGACCGCCACCACGCACAAGGCCATCCGCGCCTTCGTCCGCGAGCAGACCATCGGCAATTTCTACGATGTGGGCCGCGGCGGCATCTGCCACCAGGTGCTGGCGGAGAACGGACACGTCCTGCCCGGCATGGTCGTGGTCGGCACCGATTCCCACACCACCACCCACGGCGCTTTCGGCGCCTTCGCCGCCGGCATCGGAGCCACCGAAATGGCCGGCGTCTGGACCGAAGGCCAGCTCTGGTTCAAGGTGCCCCACACCATCCGCATCGAGGTGGAGGGCGAGCTCGGCGAATGGATCTCGGCCAAGGACCTCATCCTCTACATCATCGGTAAGCTCGGGTCCGCCGGCGCCGATTACCGCGCCGTCGAGTTCGATGGCCCCGTCATCCGTAACATGAGCATCGCCGGCCGCATGGTCCTCGCCAACCTCTCTATGGAGATGGGCGCCAAGGTGGCCTTCACGCCGGTCGACGACAAGCTGCTCCACTATCTGGCCCACCGCATCTCGAGCGATCTGCCCATGAGCCCGCGCTACGCGCCCGATCCCGACGCCCGCTACGAGCGCGTGCTCACCATCGACGCCAGCCGGGAACTCAAAGAGCCGCAGATCGCCTGCCCGCACGCCGTGGACAACGTTCGCCCCCTCTCGGAGGTCGCCGGCCTGGCCGTCAACCAGGCCGTGCTCGGAAGCTGCACCAACGGCCGCCTGGAGGATTTCGAGGTCGCGGCCCGCATCGTCGATGGCCATAGCGTCCACCCCCGCACGCGCCTGATCGTGATCCCGGCTTCGCAGGAAATCTATCTCGAAGCCATGCGCCTCGGCTACATCCAGACGCTGGTGATGGCCGGCGCCATGGTCAACGCGCCCGGCTGCGGCCCCTGCGTCGGAGTGCACCAGGGAATCCTGGCCGCGGGCGAAGTGTGCATCTCCAGCACCAACCGCAACTTCATCGGCCGCATGGGCAGCAAGGATTCGCGCGTGTACCTCGCCTCGCCCGCCGTGGTGGCGGCATCGGCCATCGCCGGCTCCATCACGCATCCCGCCAACATCGGCATTCAGGAGGTCGCATGAACAGCCAGGCTCTCATCCTGCGCGGCCGCATCGCCGCCAAACTCGGCGATAATATCGATACCGACATCATCTATCCCGGCCGCTACCTGAACGTCACCGACCGCGAGAAGACCCCCGAGCATCTCTTCGAGCTGACCTATCCGGAAATCCGTGGCCTCATCCACGCCGGCGATTTCATCCTGGCCGGCAAGAATTTCGGATGCGGCTCCAGCCGCGAGCAGGCCGCCGCCGCCCTGAAGTTCTCGAACGTCGGCGCCGTGATCGCGGTCTCTTTCGCGCGCATCTTCTTCCGCAACTCCATCAACCTCGGCCTGCCGGCGATTGTTTCCGCGACCGCCGTCGAGCGCCTCGAAACCGGCGACGAGTTGCTGATCGATCT
>DATNLV010000321.1:0-6962 GCA_035602665.1 Bryobacteraceae bacterium
TGGTGTGGGCGTTGCCCAGCACTGCGGCCAGCCACGTCTCGAGCGTTCGGAATCCTTCGGGGAACCAGCTCCACAGCTTCGGTACGCCGATCCATCCGGCCAGCACGCTGCCCGCGGCCAGCACCATCAGCGGCACCGTCATCAGCTTGGGCGATTCGTGTATGTGCGCGGCCACCTTCGGGTCCACGCGCGACTCGCCGTAGAAGGTGAGCGCCATGAGCCGCCACATATAGAACGCGGTCATTCCCGCCGTGAGCAGGCCGAGAGCGTACACCACGCGGAACCAGGCGTGCGGATGCGAGTAGGCCTGCCACAGGATCTCGTCCTTCGAAAAGAATCCGGCCAGTCCAGGAATGCCCGAGATGGCGAGCGTGCCGATGAGCATGGTGGCGTATGTGACCGGGATCTTCTTCCTGAGCCCGCCCATCTTGCGCATATCCTGCTCGCCCGAGAGCGCATGAATCACCGAGCCGGAACCGAGGAACAGCAGGGCCTTGAAGAACGCGTGCGTATACAGATGGAAAATGCCGACCCAGTAAGCCCCCGCGCCCAGCGCCACGAACATGTAGCCGAGCTGGCTCACGGTCGAGTACGCCAGCACGCGCTTGATATCGTTCTGCGTCATGGCGATGGTGGCGGCAAAGAACGCCGTCAACGCGCCCACCGTTCCCACGATCAGGCACGCGTCCGGCGCCAGGCGGAACAACTGGTTCGACCGCGCCACCATGTAGACGCCCGCGGTCACCATGGTGGCCGCGTGGATCAAGGCCGAGACGGGCGTGGGGCCTTCCATGGCGTCCGGCAGCCAGACGTAAAGCGGAAGCTGCGCCGATTTCCCGGTCGCGCCCACGAACAGCAGCACCGCCATCGCCGTCAGCACGCCGAAATGCGTCTCCGGGCTCATCGCGGCCAGCGCCTTGTTGACGTCCAGGAAGCGCGTCGTGCCGAGCACGGAGAACATCAGCAGCATGCCCAGGATGAAGCCCGAGTCGCCGATGCGGTTTACGATGAATGCCTTCTTGCCCGCGTCCGCCGCCGATTTCTTATGGAAGTAGAAGCCGATCAGCAGGTAGCTGCACAGTCCCACGCCTTCCCATCCCACGAACATCAGCACGTAGTTGTTCGCGAGCACCAACATCAGCATGAAGAACACGAACAGGTTCAAATAGCCGAAAAACCGGTAGTATCCGCCGTCGTGGGCCATGTAGCCAATCGAGTACACGTGGATCAGGAACCCGATCCCGGTCACCACCAGGATCATGACCGAGCTGAGCGGATCGAGCAGGAAGCCGAAGTCGGCGGTGAAGCGCGCCAGCGTTCCGGCGGCGGTATGGAACGGCAAGCCGGCGAGCCAGGTGAACTGGATGATCTGGTGCGTGTGCTTCGGGTGATCGACCAGTTGCCAGACGGCGCCGGCCGAGAACAAGAACGAAAGCAGCACCGTTCCGGGGCACAGCAGGCTGATCAGGAATTTCGATTTGGGAGCGTGGTGGTGGGCGTCGGCCGTCTGCGGATCGAGCTTGCGGCCCACCAGCAGCATCACCAGCGCCCCGAACAGCGGGAACAGCGGAATGAGCCCGATGGAATCGAGAAAGTTCATCGTGCGCGCCTCACCACTTCAGAATCTCGATCTCGTCGGCCTGCACCGTTTCCTTGTTGCGGAACAGGGAGATCAGGATGCCCAGGCCGACGGCCGCTTCCGCCACCGCCACCGTGATCACGAAGATGGCGAACACCTGCCCGTTCACGTTGTTGAAGTGCCGCGAGAAGGCGACCAGGTTGATGTTCACGGCGTTGAGGATCAGCTCGATGGACATCAGAATGATGACGATGTTGCGGCGCGTCAGCACGCCAATGGTTCCGATGGCGAGCAGCGCCACGCTGAGGACCAGGTAGTGCAGGGTAGTAATGGGATACATCAGACCCTCCTCTTGGCCATCAGCACGCCGCCGACCACGGCCGCCAGCAGCAGAACGGAAGCCACCTCGAAGGGCAGCAGGTATTGGGAGAATAGAACGTCGGCGATGCGTTCGACGTTGCCGACTTTGTCGGGAGCGGCGGCCGCGGCGTCGCCCAGCCGGAGCGTGTCCACGGGGCGGCTCACGAAGTACACCAGCTCGCCGCCCACCGCCACCACGCATGCCAGCGCCAGCCACCACTGCTTATTGAACTGTGCGACGCGAGCGGCATCGTCCAGGTTGACCAGCATGATTACGAAAAGGAACAGTACCATGATGCCGCCCACGTACAGGACGATCTGGACGGCGAACAGAAACTCCGCGTGCTGCAGCAGGAACAGGCCGGCCACGCCGATCAGAGAGAGGATGAGCGAAACCGCGCTGTGAATGGCGTTGCGTCGAGTGATGGTCAGGACCGCCCCGCCGAGCGTGAGGAGCGCGAAGAAGTAGAAGAAGACGGTGTCGAGCATGGCTAGTTCGTGCAAGTCCTCAGTAGTCGCATTTTAGAATCCTGGACAGCGTCCATGGCATGTCCTTCAACGAGGACACGTCATCCAGCAGCCAGCGGCCGTCCATACGACGAAACTCGAAGTGGATTTCCTGCGGCTTGCCGGTGTTGGCGAACTTCGCGACCACGACCTTGCGGTCCTGGCTCGCCACGGTTTCTGTAACTTCGATGTTTGTAAGCTTCCAGTCCTGGCCGTTGACCCAGTAGTCAAAGTCTAGACATCCCTCTTCGCCGGCTGGCGCCTTTTTGCGGTCGTCCTCGAAAAGTTTGCTAAGGCGAGGAGTGAAGATGTCTGGTGGCGCGGTGTAGCCTTGCGCCCGGGCCCCTACGTAGTGCGTGTACACTCCTCGGACAAAAGCCACCGGGTCGTCGATGCGCGTCGATGCAGCGAGCGAAAAAGTGGCCGGCAATGCGAGGAGGAGAGTCGGCAGCGTGCTCATATCAGTACTTGTATTGCTTCGGCCGGGGCCCTTCTTCGAGCATCTGCCGGTCCCAGACCTGGCCATCGCGGTTGTAGCTGGCCATCTCGAAATCCTGCGTCAGCTCGAGAGCGTCCACCGGACAGGCGTCCTCGCACAGGCCGCAGAACATGCAGCGCGAGGTGTCGTAGATGAACGTCGTCAGCTCCTTGCGCCGGGTCTGCTCGTTGCGCTCGGCGCCTACCACGATCAGGTTCTCCGGGCAGGCCAGAGCGCACAGGTTGCAGGCGATACACAGAGTCTCGCCGTTTTCGGGGTTGATATTCAGCCGCGGCGCGCCACGGTAGCGCTCCGCCACTTTCGGACGCTGGGCCGGATATTGTTCGGTGACGATGTACTTCGGGCGCTGGTAGTGGAAGGTGACCCACAGTCCTTCGATCAGGTCGATCAGAAAGATGGTGCGCAGAAATTTACGCATGCCTCACCTGTCTACTTCGCCGAGAACGATGTCGAGGGTGCCGATGATCGCCACCACGTCCGCCACCAGGGCGCCGCGCGTCATTTGGTCGAGCGCCTGGAGGTTGACGAAAGAAGGCGGCCGCACCCGCAGCCGGTAGGGCTGCGTCGAGCCATCGCTGACGATGAAGTATCCCAGCTCCCCCTTGGGAGCTTCAATCGAAACGTAAGCCTCGCCCACCGGCGGCTTGATCACCTTGGGGATCTTGGCCATGATGGGCCCTTCCGGAATCTTCTCCACGGCCTGGCGGATGATGCGCGCCGATTGCCGCATCTCTTCCATGCGCACCAGGTACCGGTCGAAGGTGTCGCCGTGGGTTCCCGTGGGAATCTCGAACTCGTACTGCTGGTAGCCGGAGTAGGGCTGGGCCTTGCGCAGGTCCCACTTCACGCCCGCCGCGCGCAGCATCGGGCCGGTGACTCCGTACTGCTTGCAGTCGGCTGCATTGAGAATGCCCACGTTCGTCAGCCGGCCGATCCAGATGCGGTTCCCGGTCAGCAGCCGCTCGTACTCGTCGATCTTGGGCAGCACGTGGTCGCAGGCCGCTTTGACGTCCGCCTCGAGACCGTCGTAGGTCTCGTACTGAAGGCCGCCGATGCGGAAGGCGTGTGTGGTGAGCCGCGCGCCGCAGTACTTCTCGAAGATGTTGAGGATCTCTTCGCGCTCGCGCATCACGTAGAACAGAGGCGTGATGGCGCCGATGTCGAGAGCGTGCGTGCCCAGCCAGATCAGGTGGCTCGCAATCCGGTTCAGTTCGGTGAGGACGACGCGCACCGCCTGGGCCCGCGGCGGAGCCTCGACGTTCAGCAGTTTCTCTACCGCCAGGCAGTAGCCCAGCCCGTTCGAAACCGCCGCGCAGTAGTCCATGCGGTCGACGTAGGGAGCGAACTGCTGGTAGGTGCGGTTCTCGCCGATCTTCTCGACGCCGCGGTGCAGGTAGCCGATGACGCAGTCGGCGCCCAGCACCTTCTCGCCATCGAGCTTGAGGACCACGCGCAGCACGCCGTGCGTCGAGGGGTGCTGCGGCCCCATGTTGAGAACCAGCTCGGTGGAATCCAGAAAGGTCTGATCCGGCATTTACTGGCCGCCCTCGATTCCCAGGTGCTCCTCTATCCACTTATTATCGCAGTCGATGATGGACTTGTCCTTGCGCAGCGGGTAGCCCTCCCAGTCCTCCGGCAGCAGGATGCGGCGCATATCCGGATGCCCGGCGAACTCGATACCGAACATGTCGAAAACCTCGCGCTCGAGCCAGTTCGCCGCCAGGTGCACCTTGGTCGCCGTCGCCGGCTTGTAGCCGTCGGCAATCCTGGCCTTCACGCGCATGCGCTCGTTGCGGGCAAAGCTGTAAAGGACATAGACCAGGTCGAACCGCTCCGGGCGCTGGGGATAATCCACCGCGGTGATATCGACCAGGTAGTCGAAATCCGCTTCGAAGCGGAGCAGCTCGAGGATGGGGATGGCGGCTTCGGGCGCCGCTACTACGAAATTCTGCCCCAGGTAGGTCGAGCATTCCGAAACCTGATCTGAGAAGCGTTGCCTGAGCAGTGCAGGCAGGTCGCCTTCCCAAGCGCTGACGGCCATGATGGCAGGAGGCTTCGCGGCGGGCTTGGCGGCGGGTGGTTTTGCAGCCGCGGGCGGAGCGGTCTGCGCAGGCTTAACCTCCGGCTTGTCTTCCTCAGGCATTCACACCCCAGATGTCAGAAGACATCCAACGTAGCACACGGGAAGACCGGCTATCAAACAGCCACGATGAGGGATTGTTAACGATCCGGCCCTCAAACTCTGTTATCCGGGCCGCGGGTGCACGACACGGTTGTAGAGGTCCACCGGGGCAGCAGCACCGAACCGCGCGCGTAAGCGAGCGGATCAGTGTGGTTTAGCGGGAGTCCGCTCCGTTACCGTCGCGGTTCGGTGCTGCGTAGCTTGCCGAGTTCGACATTCCTGTCGCGCACCCCAATGCATTTTGACTATTGCATCGGGCCTGGATTCGTGTTATAGATTCCGGGGACCGATTCTCCGTTGTGGTTTTCCATGGCAATTCACAACGGGCGGGCCCAAGCTGGGAGGTGTCACGATGGCTGGGCATCCAACCACCTACGAAGTTCTTCAAGCTCACGGTATCGACCGGCGGAGCTTTCTCAAGTTTTGCACCACAACCGCGGCGGCTCTCGGCCTCGAAGCCACCGTCGTGCCGCAGGTTGTGCGCGCAATGGAAACCAAGCCGCGGATCCCCGTCCTGTGGCTGCACGGGCTGGAGTGTACCTGCTGTAGCGAATCATTCATCCGGTCCTCGCACCCGGTGGCGCAGGACGTGGTCCTGAACCTGGTGTCTCTGGACTACGACGACACCTTGCAGGCGGCGGCCGGGTTCCAGGCGGAAGAGATCCGAAACAACATCATTAAGAAGTACCCGGGCGAATACGTGCTGGCGGTGGAAGGGAACGCGCCCACCAACGACGGCGGCGTGTACTGCACCGTCGGCGGCCGGACCTTTCTGGACATCCTGCGGGAGAGCGCGGAGAAGGCGAAGATGGTGGTCGCCTGGGGCAGTTGCGCCTCGAACGGGTGCGTCCAGGCGGCGCGGCCGAATCCTACGGGAGCCAAGCCCGTGCACCAGCTCATCTCGCATCCGGCGCTGATCAACGTGCCGGGCTGCCCACCGATTGCCGAGGTGATGACGGGCCTGCTGACCTACATCCTGACGTTCGGCCGGCTGCCGGAGCTGGACCGCTACAGCCGGCCCAAAATGTTCTATGGGCAGCGGATTCACGACAAGTGCTACCGGCGGCCGTATTTCGACGCGGGACAGTTCGTCGAGCGCTGGGACGACGACGGGGCGCGCAAAGGGTGGTGCCTCTATAAGATGGGTTGCCGCGGCCCGAGCACGTACAACTCCTGTCCCACCATGAAGTGGAACGGCGGTGTGTCGTTCCCGATCGGGTCTGGGCACGGCTGCATCGGGTGCAGCGAAGCGAACTTCTGGGACAACGGTCCGTTCTACCAGCGGCTGGCCAACGTGGAGCTGCCCGGGATCGAATCGACGCCGGACCAGATCGGCAAGACGCTGGCCACGGTTACGGCAGTGGGCGTTGCGGCGCACCTGGGTTCGTTCCTGGTGCGGAAGAGCGCGCAGAAGGCGAAAGAGGAGTAGGGGGCTGCCATGGCGACAACCAGACGAGTGGTGGTCGATCCGATAACGCGGATCGAGGGGCATTTGAGAATTGAAGCGATGCTCAACGGGAGCAACACCGTGGAGAACGCGATCTCCTCGGGCACGATGTGGCGCGGGATCGAGCTGATCCTCGAGAACAGGGACCCGCGCGAGGCCTGGGCTTTCACGGAACGGATCTGCGGGGTGTGTACGACGGTCCACGCGCTGGCTTCGGTGCGGGCGGTGGAGAACGCGCTGGGGATCCAGGTGCCGCGCAACGCGGACCTGATCCGGAACATCATGTTCCTCACCCAGATGGTGCAGGACCACGTGATCCACTTCTATCATCTGCACGCGCTGGACTGGGTGGACGTGGTGTCGGCGCTGAAGGCGGATCCGGCGGCGA
>DATNLV010000326.1:0-4891 GCA_035602665.1 Bryobacteraceae bacterium
CTCTGACGCGGCTACCGAATGCCGTTGACGCATCCACTTCTGTCTCGCGCACCACATCGAACCACCACAATCTGGGCCGCGTCGCGCGAGAATGCTAGAATAGTCGTTTGCCCTTTTTGAGGACCTTACCCGAATGAGAACCTTGTTTGCATTAGGATTCATTGTCGCCCTGACCGTCTCGGCGCAGACCCAGACCACGGCGCCCCCGCCCGCCGCCCCAGCCGCGAAGCCCCCCGCTCTCCAAGTAACCCCTGGCGCCCAACCGCATTCGTTCACGGTGGGCCTCGCGACACCGAAACCCACTCCGATCACCGAGCTTCCCCCTGCCACCGTCGTGGCGACGGTCGACGGCCAGAAGATCACTGCCGCGCAGCTCCAGGCGGTTCTCAAGAACGTGCCCGCGCCGGTTCAGCAGAAGATCGAGGGCGACCGGAAAGAGTTCGTTACCCAGTACGCCATGTTCATGCGCCTGGTCGACATGGCGCGCAAGCAGAAGCTCGAAGAGCAGAGCCCGTACAAGGAGAATATCGAATATCAGACCATGGTGGTCCTCCAAGGCGCCGCTGTCGAGCAGAAGGGCAAGGAGCTGACCGTCTCGCCCGAAGACATCAAGAAGTATTACGACGGCAACCAGGACAAATACGACCTGGTCAAGTTCAAGGCCATCTATCTACCCTTCAACGCATCGCCCGCATCGGCGCCCGACGCTGGCGGTAAGGCGCTGGCCACCGAAGCGGATGCCAAGGCCAAGGCCGACGATCTCGTCAAGCAGGCCCGCGCCGGCGCGGACTTCATCAAGCTGGTCAAGGACAACTCCGGAGACCCCACCTCGGTCGCCAAAGACGGCGACTTCCCGCCCATCCACAAGACCGACAAGGTTCCGCCCGAAATCGTAAAGGCGCTCTTTGACGCCAAGGCGGGCGACGTGACCGAGCCGGTTAAGCAGGCCCGTGGATTCTATATTTTCAAGGTCGTGGAAACCGGGCCGGAGCCCCTCGCGCAGGTGCAGGATTCAATCAAGACGGAACTCCAAAAAGATCAATTGAAGAAATGGTTGGACGACCTCAAGACGAGCATCCAGGTCAAGATGGTAGACGAGGCCGCCCCGGCCCCGTCCGCGTCCATGGCTCCGTCGCAGAAGTAGCTGCGTGCAGGCGGGCTCTGAATAAGATCCTGCCGTCGATGCCATGCCTGTGCGGGCGGCCGCTGCATTTCAGCTTTCGCCCGGAACTGCGGACCACCAGGGGACAGCTGCGCTCGGGAGGCGATACCGGCGCCGAGGTCCACGCCGGCTCGTTCATCCATAGGCGTGAAGTCGTGATGGAATCCGGCCTCGCCGCCGAGCCGGCCGAGCTGGCCCGCGTGCTGGTGCATGAGCTGTTTCATTTCGTCTGGCTGCGCGCCGGCAATCCCACCCGGCTCTCCTACGAGCTGCTTCTCGAGAACGAAATGATCCGGCAGGCGTGGGGCGAGCTCGGCTGGTCGGCCGAATCGAGGAAACGATCGCTCAAGATCCGTGACCGTCTCCGCCGCACGCGCCGCTGGCGCGAGTACGTCTGCGAGAGCTTCTGCGACTCGGCGGCGTGGCTCCTGGCCGGCCTGCGTGCGCACGAGGAATTCACGCTTGGGGTCCGTCATCGGCGCTCACGCCGCGACTGGTTCCGCCGCGCGCTCGCCCGCGACGAGATCTCGATATAATTGAGACGGAATCCCCTTGCCTCACGCCATTTTTCAAAGATGTAAGCCCTACGCCGCGGCGCTGGTAGCCGCGCTGATGCTGCCCGGCTGCTCCTCGCCCCAGAAGGCCGGAGCGTCGCACCTCAAGGCCGAGGCCTCCCGCAAGCCCGCTCCCAACTTCTCGCTCAAGGACGCCGACGGCAGACTCGTGCAGCTTTCCGACTTTCGCGGCAAAGTCGTGTTGCTGAATTTTTGGGCCACATGGTGCGATCCCTGCCGCATCGAGATCCCCTGGTTCGTCGAGTTCGAGCGCCAGCACAAAGGGCAGGGATTTGCCGTTGTCGGCGTATCGATGGACGAGGACGGGTGGCAGGCCATCAAGCCCTTCGTCTCCGAGGCCGGCATCAATTACCGCGTCCTCCTGGGCGACGACAAAGTGTCGGACCTCTACGGCGGCATCGACTCGCTCCCTACCTCTTTCGTGATCGATCGCGAGGGCCGCATCGCCGCCGTTCACATTGGCCTCGTGAGCAAGAGCAGGTACGAAAATGACCTTCAACAACTTCTCGAGACTCCCGCCAAGACTGCCGGCGCTGGCGCTCGCCCTCTTCGCTACGGCTCTCGGCGCGCAGGATAGCCCCCTGCTGACCGCCACTCCGCCGCCGAAGATCACCGCCAGCCGCAACGCCACCGTCGAGGCGCGCGTTTCCATTCAGGTTCGCAGCGGCTACCACGCCAACAGCAACACGCCCAACGAGGACTACCTCATCCCGCTCCGCCTGAAGTGGGAATCGGGTCCGCTCGCGGTGGTCGACGTGATTTACCCGAAGCCCGAGGAGAAGAACTATCCGTTCTCCACGAAACCTGTATCGGTGTTCACGGGAGCTTTTCAGGTGGTGACCCGTTTCAAGGTGGATGCGAGCGCGCCCGCGGGCCAGGGCGTCCTGGTCGGCAAGCTCCGCTACCAGGCCTGCAGCGACGACACCTGCTACCGGCCCACCACGCTCGAAATCCGCCTGCCTTACGAGATTCGTTGAAGCGCCTCATCATCCGCCCTGGCGGCGTCGGCGACTGCATCCTCGCGCTGCCCGCGATGGAGAGCCTGCGTGCCACCACCACCGAAGTTTGGGCAGCCTCCGCGAACCTACCGCTCATCCGCTTTGCGGATTCCCTGCGATCCATCGCCTCGACCGGCCTCGACCTGCTGGGCATCCCGGACCGCGATCCGCCGCCCGGCGTCCTCGACGCGCTGGCCCGGTTCGATTCCATCGTCTCCTGGTATGGCGCCCGTCGACCTGAGTTCCGTGCCTCGGTCGCCGGCCTGCCTTTCCGGTTTCTGGACGCGCTGCCCGATCGGCCCGGCGTGCATGCCGCCGATTTCTACCTTCGCCAGGTGTCGCCGGATTCCGGCCCGGCCATCCCCCGCATCGCCTGCCCGCCCACGGACCCAGCCGCCTTCGTGGCCATTCACCCTTTTTCCGGCAGCGCGAAAAAGAACTGGCCGCTCGAGCGCTTCAGCGAACTGGCTCGCCGCCTCGATGTTCCCGTGCGCTGGTCCGCCGGCCCCGAAGAACCGCTCGAAGACGCCGAGCGCTTCGACAGCCTCTACGATCTCGCCTGCTGGCTCCGCTCGGCGCGCCTCTACATCGGGAACGATTCCGGCATCACCCACTTGGCCGCGGCCGTCGGAACGCCGGTTGTCGCACTGTTCGGCCCCACCGATCCCAGCATCTGGGCGCCCCGCGGGGATCGCGTCTCCGTCGTCGCGACCACACACCCCGGCGAGGCGATGGAGTGCATTGGGGTAGCGGATGTGTTCGCGGCAGTATGAGTTGGTCGCAACCCGGGACCGGCACGAATTCCGCTGGTCGCAAACCCGGGACTGGCTCGAATTTCGCCGCACTTGCGAAATTCGTGCCCCCACAACCGGTCTTCACTCAGCGAGACTGCTCGCGATTCACGATACCCACGCTAAAATACACTTCAGAGGACATGGGAAAGGGCGTGCATGCCAGCGACCTATCGCGCAGTGATGCTGACGAAGAAGGGCGGCCCCGAAGTTCTCCAGCTCGTTGACCTTCCGATCGAGCCGCCTGGTCCGGGCCAACTGCGCGTCCGTGTGCGCGCTGTCGGGGTGGGCGCAACTGACTTGATCATGTTGCGCGGGAACTATCCGTTCGCGCCGAAGATCCCGTTCGTCCCTGGGTATGAGGTCGCCGGTACCGTCGAAGCCATCGGCGCCGGTGTCACCGGTTTCGAAGTAGGGCAGCGCGTGGCGGCGCTCACCGTGTACGGGGGCTTCGCCGAACGGATCGTACGAGAGGCTGAGCATTTCCTTCCGATTCCCGACAGCGTCTCCGATCGAGATGCCGCCGCGGTGATCCTGAACTATGGAACCGCGTGGCAGATGATCCATCGAGTCGCGAAAGCAAAGTCCGGCCAGACCGCCCTGGTCACCGGCGCGGCAGGAGGCGTCGGCACGGCCGCCCTGCAACTGCTGAGACTGGCAGGGCTCAAAGCGTACGGCGCCGCGTCGTCCGCGAAGCACGGTACTGTACGTTCCCTCGGCGCCACACCAATCGACTATCGGGCCGGTCCGCTCGATCGCCTCACGCGTGCTCTCGAACCCGGGGGAGTCGACTATGCGTTCGACGCCGTCGGCGGCGCCAATATCGGCGCATGTATCGGCGCGCTGCGGCCGGGCGGGACGCTGGTCGGATTCGGCTTTATGGGCGCGCCCGGGATGCTCTCCCAAGCCGCCATGTTCGCCAACATTTTCATTGGGGCGCGCCTCCGCGGACGCGTGGGCAAGTTTTACGGCATCACGATGCTGTACCGGAAGGACCCCAAGCCGCTGCGCGAGGATCTGTCGAAAATCTTCGCACTCCTCGCCGGGAACAAAATCGATCCGCTGGTCAGCCGCACCTTCCCCCTCGCTGAAGCGAGACAGGCTATCGAACTCCTGGCGGGAGGTTCGGTAGAAGGCAAGCTCGTGCTGATGGATAACTGATACTGGGTCTATGTCCTCCTCCGAGAAAGCCGCACAGCTTCGCGCCCTCCACCACGGCCCTTCGATCCTGGTGCTTCCGAACGCCTGGGACGCCGCCAGCGCGCGCGTAATCGAAGACGCGGGATTCCCCGCCATCGCCACCACCAGCGCCGGAGTGGCCTTCGCACTCGGCTATTCCGACGGCCAGTACATCTCGCGCGAAGA
>DATNLV010000295.1:0-2242 GCA_035602665.1 Bryobacteraceae bacterium
TTCCGCGGCGGCGTGCCGCTCGGTCCCATGCTCCAGGAGAAGTTCGGCGTCCCGGCCTTCCTCAACAACGATGGCGACCTGTTCGCATACGGCGAAGCCATCGCCGGCTTCCTACCCTACGTGAACGGCCTGCTGGAGAAGGCCGGCAGCCCCAAGCGCTACCGCAACCTGTTCGGGCTCACCCTGGGAACCGGCCTCGGCGGCGGCATCGTGCGCGACGGCGAGCTGTTTCTGGGCGACAACTCGGCCGGCGCCGAAGTCTGGCTGTTGCGCCACAAGCTGGACCCCTCGGTGAACGCGGAGGAAGGCGCCAGCATCCGCGCCGTGCGCCGCGTCTACGCCCATCAGGCCGGCCTTCGATTCGAAGACGCGCCGGAGCCGCGCACCATCTTCGAGATCGGGATGGGACACGCCGAGGGCAACCGAGCGGCGGCGGTCGAGGCATTCCGCCGGCTGGGCGAAGTTGCGGGAGACGTGCTCGCCCAGGCGCTGACGCTAGTGGATGGGCTGGCTGTGATCGGCGGCGGCATCGCCGGCGCGCACCCGCTGTTTCTTCCGGCGCTGGTGGACGCAATGAACGGCGTCTACGTCCGCAACGGCAACCCGCTGCGCCGCCTGATTCCGAGTGCGTTCAACCTCCAATCGCCCGACGACCTCGAGGCGTTTCTCGGTAGCGAAGTCCACCAGATCGCCATTCCGGGCTCGACCCGCAAGATCCCCTACGATCCCTTCAAGCGCACCGCAGTCGGCATTTCCCGCCTGGGCACGAGCGAGGCCGTGTCGATCGGCGCCTACGCGTTCGCGCTGAGGGAACTGGGGCGCGGGTGAGGCGCTAGAAGGGGATCCGCCGGTCCGCTGACTGCCTGCGCAGACAGGAAGTGCGATAGCATCGAGAGTGCTCTCCGATTCCGTCGAGTATCCGAATTGGCCGCGGACCCGGGACTGGCTCGAATTTCGGCGCCTTTGCGAAATTCGTGCCTGTCCCACCAGTGGTCCTCTGTCAGCGATACTGCTCGATATTTGCGGCGCACTACGCTAGGGGGTGGAGCGTTCAGTTGAACATGGCTGCATTCCTAAGACTGAGGCGGCTCATCCGCGTCGCCCGGGTGCGCCAGGTGGACGTATATGTCCATTGGTCCGTTTTTCTGATCAGCGCTGTGATGGTCCTGGGAACCCTCCGCAATCCGTCGGTAACACTGATTGGGTTGGCTTCGTATTGGGGAGTGTTGATTATCCATGAGACCGGTCACCTGATCATGGCTCGTCTCAGAGGCTACGACGCTTTGAGCATTGAGCTGTACGCCATCTCCGGGACAGCATATTACGAGCGACCTGAGTCTCGTTTCGACCGGGCGGCGATTGCCTGGGGCGGAGTTGTCGCGCAAGCCACCATCGCGGTTCCCATTGCCCTTTGCACGGCGGTCCTGGGCTATTCGCGTTTTGAAGCGCTCAACGTCGCCCTGGTGGTCCTGGGAGGATTCTCCATTCTGATCGCCGCGCTCAACCTCCTCCCATTCCGCACGCTCGATGGCTCGGCTGCCTGGGACCTCGTACCGGCTTTTATTGAGAGAAGGCGAGTCCGGCGGACCAGGCGCCCGGTGCCTTACCGATCACCCAGGTAAAACCGCCAAGCGGTTGCCCGCGACGGTGTGCGTAGCGATTTGTATATACGTTGTGCTACCCTGGCGGTGTGGTGATTGCGGGGTTCGACTGGGACGATGATAACGTCCTCCACATCGAGCGCCACCAGTTCCACCCCGAACGAGGTCGAGGAGGTTTTTACCGGCGGTTATAAGGTGAGGCGAACTCGTCAGAAGCTGTACCTTGCATTAGGCGAAACTCTTGACGGCCGGCTGGCGTTCGTTGTCTTCCGTCGCCTCTCAGGTGGTTTCATCAGGGTCATCACGGCCCGTGATATGGACGACAGTGAGCGGCGCTTGTTCCGCCGCAAGTAGGTGGACCAATGAAGAAGAAGCTCTCTCCCGCCAAGACGCCTCTGCCGAAGTTCCGTTCGGACAAAGAGGCGGCCGATTACTTCGAGTCGCACTCCGTGGCCGGTGTGTGGAATCAACTGGCCGACTCAAAGCCGGCCAAGGTGTCCAAGGCGCTGGAGGAGTCGATCCGAAAGCGCCAGGCAGCGACGAAGTCCCCCATCTCCATTCGACTGGCGCCCGAACAGATTGCCGCCGCCAAGAAGATCGCAGCCGCCAAATCACTCGGTTACCAGACGCAACTGCGGGTG
>DATNLV010000343.1:0-2671 GCA_035602665.1 Bryobacteraceae bacterium
CGCCGGCCGCGCTCAGGTGGTGGGCCTGGTTCTGCGCGAGGGAATGATACTGGCGGCCGCCGGCCTCGCGATCGGACTCTGCGGCGCCTGGCTGGTGGGCCGGGCCATGCAGAGCCTGCTCTATGGCATCGCCGCCCTCGACGTGAGGGCTTTCGCCGCCGTCGCCGCGGTCCTGATGGCCTCCGCCCTCGCCGCCTGCTATCTGCCCGCCCGGCGGGCCACCTCGGTCGACCCCATCGCCGCCCTCCGCGTGGAGTAGTTGGTTGTGGGGCAGGACTCCAGTCCTGCAGCGGGCGTCCACGCCCGCACCGCGTCCGTTACCGCCCCGCGGCCGCCAGGGAGCGGTCCGCCCCGCTTTGCCCCAACTTCCCCGCACCCCAACTCCCCCCGCTCTCGTCCAACAAGGGTGAGCGGATGTTCAGTGTTATTCTGAAAGAGAAGGCTGGGAGTTGCTGTATCTCCATGCGAGGTTTTTGCCCCATGAACCGTAACTTGAAGACTATGCTCGTTCTTTCCGCGCTGGCGTGTCTCCTGCCCTGGAGCGCCCTGGCCCAGAGCGAGGACCCCGGCGCCAAGGCCTCCGACAATCGCGCCGCGGCCTACTACAACTACTCCATGGGGCATATGTTCGCGGATCTCGCCTCCAACTACGGCTACCGCAGCGACTACGTGGACAAGGCCATCAAGCACTACCGTGCCGCCCTCGAAGCCGACCCCGGCGCCGCCTACGTCAACGAGGAGTTGACCGACCTCTACATGCAGTCGGGCCGCCTCCGCGACGCCGTCACCACAGCCGAGGAGATGCTCCAGCAGGATCCGGACAACCTCGACGCACGCCGTATGCTGGGCCGCATCTATACCCGCCTGATCGGCGATCAGCAGCAGAACCGCGTCAACGACGAAATGCTGAAGAAGGCCATCGACCAGTATCGGAAGGTGGTGGATAAGGACGCCGGCGACACCGATTCCTGGCTCATGCTCGGCAAGCTGTACAAGGTGGCGCAGGACACCGTCAATTCCGAGAAGGCCTATAAGAAGGCGCTGGAACTCGATGCCGACAACGAATTCGCGCTCTCCGGCCTGGCGCAATTGTACTCCGACCTGGGAGATTCCAAGGCCAGCGTCGAGATGTGGCGCAAGCTGAGGGAAAAGGACCCCCGCCCGCCCGTGCTGCGCGAACTGGCTCGCGCTTACGAGAGCGCCCACGATTACAAGGCCGCCGCGGAAACCCTCCAGCAGGCCCTCGCCATGGTGCCGCGGGACCCCGAGATGAAGACCGCCCTGGCGGAAGATCTCTTGATGTCGGAGCAGGTGGATGAGGCGCTCAAGCTCTACGCGCAACTCGCCGAGGCCCAGCCAGGGGATGCCGGCCTGCAACTCCGCCTGTCGCAGATCTACCGTCAGAAGCACGACTTCGAAAAAGCGCGCGCCGCCGGTGAACGCGCCCGGCAACTGGATACCGACAACCTCGAGATCCGCTACAACGGCGTCAAGCTGCTCGAGGCCGAAGGCAAAACCACCGAGGCGATCGCCGAACTGAAGGGCATCCTGGATACCACCGCCAAGAAGAGTTACAGCGAGCGGGAACAAGGCAGCCGTGTTGCTCTGCTCATGGAACTTGGCGAGCTCTATCGCACCAACGAACAGTACCCGGAATCCCTCGACGCCTTCCACAAGGCCGCCCAGGTCAATCCGGACATGGCCTCGCGTGTCAGCACGCAGATCATCGAGACCTACCGCCTGGCGAAGGATTTCAAGAGCGCCCTGGCCGAGTCCGACGCCGCCGCCCAGAAGTATCCCGACGACGGGGACGTCAAGATGGTCCGCGCGTCGCTACTGGCCGACCTGGGACGAACCGATGAGGCGGCCGCCATCCTCAAGGGGTTGCTCGACGGCAAGAACGACCGCGCGACGTATCTCGCCCTGGCGCAGATCTACGACAAGGGCCGGCGGTTCGACGACGAGGCCGCCGCGATCGACTCCGCCGAGAAGCTCAGCGACGGCGACGACGACAAGCGCACCGTCTACTTCCTGCGCGGTGCCATGTACGAGAAGATGCAGAAGCTCCCCGAGTCCGAGGCCCAGTTCCGCAAGGTTCTGGAGATCGCTCCCGACGACGCCGGAGCGCTCAACTACCTGGGCTACATGCTGGCCGACCGCAACATGCGGCTGGAGGAGGCCGAGAAGCTGATTTCGAAGGCGCTCCAGATCGAGCCGAACAACGGCGCCTATCTGGACAGCCTGGGCTGGGTCACCTTCAAGATGGGCAAGCTGGACGAGGCCGAGACCCTGCTGCGCCATGCCTTGAGCCGGATCTCTACGGACCCGACCGTGCACGAGCACCTGGGCGACGTGTGCTTCCAGAAGGGCCGCCTCAAAGACGCCATCGCGCAGTGGGAAACCTCGCTCCGGGAGTTTGGCACGGGCGCCAAGGCGGAA
The DNA here is from genome assembly GCA_035602665.1 of Bryobacteraceae bacterium. Classification (GTDB taxonomy): domain Bacteria; phylum Acidobacteriota; class Terriglobia; order Bryobacterales; family Bryobacteraceae; genus DASWZN01. Next base: position 2,440 of record DATNLV010000343.1, read on the forward strand.
ATGGACCCGGTCGAGATCGCCAAAATCCAGAAGAAGCTCGACCGCGCCAAGATCCGCCTGGCCAAGGAAAGCGCCGGCCCCAAGGCCGGCCAGTAGGCCCGCCTACTTCACATTCCCGCCGAACTGGAACGCCGGACCGATCGAGACGCGGACCGTGTTGCGAGAGTCCTTCAAGGTGTCCTTGAAGAGATGGTCGTGAACGAAGTCCCCCTGCGCGCGGATGGCGATGTGA
>DATNLV010000297.1:0-13463 GCA_035602665.1 Bryobacteraceae bacterium
GTGCGGCTGGTCCGCGAAACCATCTGGCACGAGGTGGCGCACTACTTCGGGATGGACGAACGCCAGGTCCGGCTGGCGGAGCTGCGCCGGTCGCGAAAGGAGCAGGGCCGGAGCACAGGACCGCGCACGTGAGCGAGCGGACCGCTCCGTGGCGGTCGCGGCTCGGTAACCGCGGTTCGGGGACACCGCCTGGTGTTGATAGAAGACCAGCGGTGGGACATCCATTTCGCAAGTGCGGCGAAATTCGTGCCGGTCCCGGGTATGCGGCCAATTCCGATGCGCGACGGAATCTTTGACGCACTGCACTAGTTGGGACTTGACGTTCCGGGCTGGGTTCCCGGCTGCTGGGGCGCGGGCTGGTTTCCCGGCGGCCCTCCCGGCTGCGAGAAGCCGGGCGACCCGGACAGGCCGGTCGTATCTCCGGGCGGCTGTTGTTGCTGTGGTATTCCGCCCAGTATGATCTCGTCCCGCGGATCGTAGATGAACTCCCACTCGTTGTACTTCGCGTGGTCCTTGTAGATCCTGATTCCCGTTGCTTCGTACTTGCTGGCCACGCCCGCGATCCCGGCGCCGCCTCCCGCAGGCATCATGCCGAACCCGCCGCCCGAAGAGCTCTGTCCGCTGGAAGAGGAGGAGCCGCTGCTCTGGCCGCTGCCTGCCGGCGCGGTTCCGCCAGACTGATTCCCCGCCAAACCTGCCGGCATTCCGGGCAGCGGCACATTCGGATAGAGCGGCTGGTTCGGATTGCCGTACGCCTGCCCTCCCGGCTGATAGAGACGCCCTCCCGGCTGGCCGGGCTGATATCCGGGCTGGCCGGGCTGGAGCGGCTGGCCGGGCTGGCCCTGTCCAGGCGTGTAGCCGGGATCCCCCGGCTGAAGCGCGCCACCGCCGGGCGGGATGTACACCGGCTGCCCGGGAATGGCCTGCTGCTGCGAATCGTCCGCCGGCTGCGCGTCGGGGTTTCCGGAGGAGGTGTCCGTGGTCTGAGGGCGCCGGAGCTGCCACCTCTGCGGGGCCTGCTGCGACGGATCGCCGGAGCTGGCGTCCGGGGAGCTGGCCGATCCGGAGCTGGCCGCCGCCATGTCGCTGGCGGACGTAGTGCCCGGTATCGCTGGAGGCTTCTTGGTCAACGAGTCGGTGAACAGGCCCGGGCCACCGGCGTGGATGAAGCGCCAGTCGTCTTTACCGGTCATGGGGTCCTTGAAACGCCGCCGCAGGAACCGCATGTTGTTGGTGTTCTCCAGGGCGTCGATCGAGGGCGGGTAGCGGCCGAACTGCCGGAAGAAGAGCTTGATGGCGCGCTTGTACTGTTCGCCATGGGCGACGAGGTCGGCCTCTTTGAGGCGCTGGCCTTCGAACGCCACATTCGGCATCTGCGAATAAAGGAAGATCGCAATCATCGCCGCCGCGAGCAGCACGAACAGCAGCGCAAAACCGGATTCCTGCCCCTTCCGCTTCTGGCTCATCCCGTTTGCCCCGGCTTCTCTTCCTCGAGCGGCAGCGTCTGCTGGTGTTTGAACTGCACGTCTTCGAGCACTACTGAGTTGATGCCCACGCGCACCAGTTTGTAGCGGCTTTTCACGAGCTGTCCCTCGGCGGCTACGATGATGTCGTCACCGTCGAGAAGGAAAACACGCTTGGCGCCGGAGGGAGCCGGCGTGGCGTAGCCGTAAAACTTCAGCGGGATCGGCGGAGGCGGCGGCGTTGGCGGCGGCCCGGGCGTCGGCGTGGGCACTGCGGGACCGGTGACGAGCGGCGAAATATTCACCTCCGGGATCTTCGGCAGTGGCGACGGGCCAAACTGGAACAGGTTCCTGACGCCGCCGGCCATGTTCACCGCCTGCACCCGGGCCAGAAGATCCAGTCGCAGGGTCGGATCGATTGAAGATGGATCGGGCTGCTTGTCGCCGATCCCGAGTTTGAATTGCTGTTTGACCCTGCCGCGCCCGGCCTTTTGCGACGCCCGCTGGCGCGCTTCCGCGGGCGGGTTGAGCACGGTGGCGCCAAACTCGGGACTGGCAGCCGGGACCGCGCTTTGAGCCGCCCGGGGCTGCGGCGCGGGCGCACTGCTGGATGAGCCCCCCATATTCATATAGACAACTACCGCCAGCGCGACCACCGCTACTCCCAGGATGGCGAGTTTCTTCGGCTCCGCACCCAGCCCTTTCAGTTGGAGGTTCATTGCGCCCTCCCCGGAAGCTCAGACGAGGCCTGCTCGCGAGCAGCTTCCGGCACCTCGTCCTCGCGGACGAAGGTGTTCAACTTGATGGCGACTTCCAGCACCCCGCCGGTCGGCTGAGGGGTGGCCCCCAGGCTATCGATGATCAGAAGCCGCGGCGAGTGATCCAGCAGGTTGAGGAAAAGCGTCAAGTCCTTGTACTGGCCTTCGTAGTTGGCGGTGATCTCCGCGTGGGTCAGCGCGTCGGTGCCCTCCACCGGCTCGAAGGCGAAGGTCACTTCTTTCTGCTTGACCCCGGCCTTGCGGGCCATCTGGTCGAGCTCATCGAGCAGAGTGGAGGAAACCGTCCGGCGATCGAGCAGATAGGACGCCATGAAGGTGTCGCCATCGCCGCGCGCCGTTTGCACCTTGCTGACGATCCCGCGCAAACGCTCGACGACGGCCTGTTTCTGCTTCAGCTCCTGGCGCAGCGACACGACGCGATCCTGGAGCGAACCGGCCGAGCCCTCCCATGGCTTGAGCACCACGGCCGCGGCGATCAGGTTCAACACCACCAGGACGGCCAGGACCAGACGGGCGATCGAGCGCGGATTCCGGCCCGATCCCAGCGCCGCGGCCAGCTGCTGGCGAACGCTCGCGATGCTAATGCGGGTCATCGGGTTTGCCTCGCCATCGTGGCCACGTCCGGAAGCTTCTGCACATAACTCACACTCACGCGATACCTCAGCAGCGGCTCGGATTGCGTCGGGGGCCAGCGGTTGTGGATCAGGGTCGCGCCGAACATAGGCGAACCCTCCAGGCGCGTCAGCAACTGCACCACGGGCTCGGCCGACTCGGCGCCCACCACCATGTCGAGCTGGATCTCGCCCGGCCCGCCGGCCTGGGGACGGATCGAGATTAACCGCACGTTGAAGGGCATCACCTTTTCCAGGTCGTCGAATAGGCGGGTCCAACTGATGCCCTTGGCATAGAGCAGGTTGTTCAAGAACAGGCTGCGCGCCAGCACTTCGGCATTCTCCGGCTGCCGCAGGGTGGCTTCGAGACGCGTTTGCTCGGCATTCAGGGTGCGCCGCTTCGCTTCGAGTTTCGCGATGGTCTGCCGCAGCTCGGCGGCCTGCCCACGCTCGGTCACCGACAACGCCACCAGCACCCCGAGCAGGACCACCAGAAAGAACGCCGCGACGGCCGAAGCCACCAGCATCGGCCTGGTCCGTTCAAACGGCTCGCTGGCCAGATTGACCGCCATCGTCGGGGTCATTGGATCGTCTCCAGGCACTCCAGGTATCCCAGCAGCCCCGCGTTGAACGGGTCGGGCAGTCCGTAGCGGGAGCGCAACGGGACGCAGGGTTGCCCGATTTCGGCCGCCAGGTCGTCGCTCGAATTGCCGAAGCCGCAGGTCAGGACTTCTTCCGGCCGCTGGCCGAGTTGATCCTCCATATAGGCGAACGTGGGATGGAGGTGCGAGGCGACCTCGGCCACGCCGCCGTCCGATAGCTCGATCGACCGCAGCAGCTTGAGCACCCCGCCATCGAGCACGGCCAGGGTCAGGGCACGGGTGCTCCGCTTGGCGACCACCGCCACTCCCGTCCCCTTCACCATCTGGAGCGCGCACAGGGTGGAGGTCGTGACCAGGCCGAGGTGGAAGCCGGCGGCGCGGAACGGCATCTCGTAGCGGGTCAGAACTTCGAGCGGCGCCGCCGCCACCACTACGTCCACGCGCTGGCGGTTGGGCTGCGCGTAATAGCTGATGGCTGCCGCGTCGATGTCGAACGGCAGGCTCTTCTTCAGCCGGAAGCGGACCAGCGGGAGTTGCTGCTTGGGATCGTCCGGGAAGGCGTCGAAATCGAGCACCGAGACGCGCACGCTGTGGTCCGGAAGGATGAGCGCCGCGCGCACGCGCTTCTTTTCGCCGCTCGGCGCCAGCGCGCGCACCTGCTGGGTTAGCGCCTCCATGCGTAGAACGTTGTCGTGCATCGGGGAAACGGCGATGACGTCCGCGTCGAGCGGCTGGAAGCCGATTTCGGGTGGAGCGCCGATGCGAGCCGCCGCGATCCCGCTCTCGGAGATTTCGAAGGCGAACCGCGGCGGCGGGTCGCTCAACAGTTTTTTCAGGAAGCTCGGCGCCGTCATGCTTAGCCCTCGATGAAAGTCACCTTGTTGATTTCCTTGAGAGTGGTCACGCCCGACCTCACTCTCTCGACCGCGCACTCGCGCAGGAACGTCATGCCCTCTTCGCGGGCCATGCGCCGGATCTCGGAGGTCGGCCGCTTGTCCAGAATCATCTCGCGGATGCGCTCGCTCAGGTCCAGAAGTTCCGTGATCGCGGTGCGGCCGCGAAAGCCGGTACCTCCGCACTCGAAGCAACCCGCGCCCTCGTAGGTGGGGAGGTCGCGCCACTCGGCGGGATCGAGTCCGCTCTCGGTGAGGTACGAATCCGGGTGATGCACTTGATGCTTGCAGTGGGGGCAGATGATGCGCACCAGTCGCTGCGCCAGGATGCAGTTCAGCGCCGAAACGAAGTTGTAGGGCTCAACGCCCATGTTCAAGAAGCGGCCCAGAACGTCGAACACGTTGTTGGCGTGAACCGTGGTGAACACCAGGTGGCCGGTGAGGGCGGCGTTGATGGCGATCTGCGCCGTCTCCTGGTCGCGGATCTCGCCCACCATGACCTTGTCGGGATCGTGACGCAAGATCGAACGCAGGCCGCGGGCGAAGGTCAGTCCCTTCTTCTCGTTCACGGGGATCTGCGTGATGCCCTTGACCTGGTACTCGACGGGATCCTCGATGGTGATGATCTTGTCCTCGTCGTTCTTGATCTCGCTCAAGGCCGCGTACAGCGTGGTGGTCTTGCCGGAGCCGGTGGGGCCGGTCACCAGCACCATGCCGTAAGGCTCCTTGATGTAGCGGCGGAATTTCACCAGGTCGTATTCCGGGAACCCAACGACGTCGAGCGAGAGCTTGGAGAACTTCTCGCTCATCGATTCCTTGTCGAGCACGCGGAGCACGGCGTCTTCGCCGTAAATCGTCGGCATGATCGAGACGCGGAAGTCGATGAGGCGCGTCTTGTAGCGCACGCGGAAGCGGCCGTCCTGGGGGATGCGGCGCTCGGCGATATCGAGCTCGCTCATGACCTTGATGCGCGACAGGATGGTGGAATGCCAGTCCTTGGCGATGGGCGGCATGGCGTAGTGCAGGACGCCGTCAATGCGGTACTTGATGGCCACCTCGGCGTCGCGCGTCTCGATGTGTATGTCGCTCGCCCGCCGTTCAAGCGCGTTGAAGATGGTGGTATCGACCAGGCGGATGACCGGCGCGATGTCGCTCTCACCGGCCGACAGCCGGTCGATCGAGAGCGTCTCGTCGGTGTTGTCTTCCTCTGCCACCACGTCGAGCGCGAAGCCTTCGGTCACCTCTTCGAGGACGCGCTGGGACTGCTCGGTCTTCTTCAACAGGTCGGCGATCTGGGTGAGCGAGGCGACCCGCACCAGCAGCTTCTTCTGCAGCAGGACGGTCAGCTCATCCACCAGGTTCAGGTTGCGCGGGTCCGAGAGCGCGATCTCGAGTGTCCCGTTCTCCGCCTGGATGGGCACGAAGTTGTAGCGGAACATCAGGTCGACCGGGATGGAGCGGAACAGGTCGTGGTCGATGTGCGCGACGGTGAGGTCGACGAACTCGTAGTGGTAGCGGCGCGCCAGTTCCCGCGCCTCGGCGGTCTGCTCGGCCGGATCGGCCAGCTTGGTGCGATCGGTGGCCATAATTTACATCGCCTCCGAGAGAGAGAAGATGGGCAGATACAGCGACACCAGCACGAAGGCGACGAAAACGCCCATCACGATCATGATGATGGGTTCGATCAGCGCCAGGCTGGCGGCCATCTTGGTATTGACGTCTTCTTCGTAGAATTCGGCCACGCTGCCGAGCATGGCTGGCAGCGCGCCGGTGGATTCACCGACTTCGATCATGTCGATGGCCAGCGCAGGAACCATCTTGGTGGTGGCCAGGCCTGCCGACAACGACTGTCCCTCTTTGACCTGCTTCTGGGCTTTCCCGAGCGCCGAACGCAGCAGCCGCGAGTTCAGCGATTGGGCTGCCGTATCGAGAGCCTGCACCAGCGGGATGCCGCCAATCAGCAGCGTGCCCAGGATGCGCGCAAACTGGGCCACCTGGTATTTCACCCAGATGTCTCCCAAGGCCGGCGTGGCCATCTTGATTTTGTCGAGCCTGATCTGCGCCGTCTCGCGCCGCGCCCAGGCGCGCACAGCAAAAGCCGCCAGCACCAGCCCGGCGAAGCCTACGAGGATGTAGCTGCGCGCAGTGGTGCCGACGGCGATCAGAAGCTCCGTCATGTAGGGCAGCTTCGCATCCATGCTGCGGTAGAGTTGGGCGAAGTTGGGTACCACGTAAGTGACCAGGAACACCACCAGGATGATCACCAGCGAGAACAGCACCGCGGGATAGATCAGCGAAACGAGCAGCTTCTTTCGCATCGTCTGGGAGAGCTTCTGGTAGGCGATGTAGCGGTCGAGCACTTCGGCCAGGCTGCCGCTCTTCTCGCCCGCCAGCACGGACGTCACGTAGATGGGCGGGAAGACACCCTGGGCGCGGAAGGCGTCCGAAAGCAGGGCGCCGTTTTTGACATCGTCGCGGACCGCGCGGATGAACCCGCCCAGCTTGGGGTCGGTGAGGCGGTCGGCCAGCAGATCGAGCCCCTTCAGGATGGGCAGTCCGGCGCGAACCAGCGTGACGAACTGCTGGTTGAAGATCAGGAAGCGCTCCATGTTGAGCTTCTGCTTCCGGCCGGAAAGAACGGGGGTAAGAACGGCCATGCCGCCCTTGGGCCGGACCGAGTAGACCAGATAGCCCTGGTCGGTGAAGCGCTCGCGCAATTCCTCGGCGCTGGCGCCCTGCGCCGTCTCCCGGTGCACCTCGCCGCGCGCATCCGCGTACTTCAGAAGGAACTCAGCCATGGTGATTTCCTTGTGTGGCAGGACTCCAGTCCTGCGGCCGACGCCCACGTCGGCCTGATCCCACCACACCACAGCGGGTTCTGGAGAACCCGCGCAGACCTGGAGGTCTGCCCCACAACCTCGCCTTCCTCCTCATTCCGCCGCCTCCACAACCTCGGCGCCGGGCGGCGGCTGGAACTGGAACAGGCTCGCGGCCAGCGTGGGGTTGAGCTTCTCCTGATCGAAGCGGAACTCCATCGTGGAGCCGCCCTCTTCGGCCACGATCAGCTGGCGGATTTCGTACGCCGGGGTCACCAGGAATTCCACCCTGGTGAAGGGCGCCTTCCCGGAGCGCGGCTCGCCGGCCACCCAAGTACCGCCGTCGCCGGGATGGTAGGTGAAGCGCTTGAAATCCCGCTCGAAATTCAATTTGCCCAGAAGGAAGGCGAGCGGGGCGCGCATGTCGTCGCTTTCCTTCACCTTGGTCCGCTCCACGCGGTTGTTGGCGGGGGTGTAGAGATAGACGAACTTGCCGTCGCTGACGAACAGCTTGCCGGCCGGCTGGGCGTACCGCCAGTGCATACGGCCCGGCTTGCGCAGAAACAGGTCGCCCGTTTCGGTCCTAGGGGCGCGCTGGGGAGCCTCGTATGTCTGCTCGAAATGGACCTGGAGGGTCTGCGCCCGGTTGTAGCGGTTCTCGACGCCCTTGAGCAGGGCTGTCAGGTCCGTGCTGGCGCAGGCCACGGCCGAGGCGAAGAGAAGACAAACCCAGGGCATCAAACGGCTCACATACTGGTGACGCGTAAGGGTTCTCAAGCGTGGAGGGAAAACGGCGGGCTCGGCTCAGCTCAGCCGCATCCTGCGGTGCTCTTTGAGGATGCAGCGGTCCATGACCACCGTGAGACCGGCGGCGCGGGCGCGCTCGGCCGCCTCTTCATGCACCACTTCTTCCTGCATCCAGACCGCCTTGGCCCTGATGCGGATGGCTGCCTCGACCACCTCCGGCACGAACTCCGACCTACGGAAGACGTCCACGATGTCCACCGGAACCGGCACCGAATCCAGGTCGGGGTAGGCCTTCTCGCCGAGCACTTCGCTCTCCTGGGGATTCACGGGAATGATGCGGTAGCCGGCGCCTTGCATGTACTCCGAGACGCTGTAGCTGGGACGCGAACGACGGCTCGAGAGACCGACCACCGCGATCGTCCTGGCGCTCGTCAGCAGCTCGGCAATCGTCATCCCAGCCTCAGGGCTTTGCGCAGGCGCTCGATCTCGACCGCGGTGAGCTGGCGATAGTGGCCCGGCTTCAGCGCTCCCAATTCCACGAAGCCGATCTTGACGCGTCGCAGCTTCTCGACCAGCACACCCAACGACTTGAACATCTCGCGAATCTGGTGGTGGCGCCCCTCGATCAGCCGCACTTCATACCACGGATTCTCGGCTTTCCGCACCAGCCGCAACCCGGCCGCAGCGGTGCGCCGCCCATGCAGCGGAATGCCTTCGCGAAACTGGACCTCCTGCTGTGGCGTAAGCAGCCCGTTGACCTTCACCAGGTACGTCTTGGGCAGGTGCGTGGAGGCGGACATGATGGCATTGGCCATCTCGCCGTCGTTGGTCAGCAGCAGCAGGCCCTCGCTGGCATAATCCAGCCGGCCTACCGGGAACACGCGTTCCTTGATGCTGACGAACTGCATGACCGTGGGCCGCCCCTGCGGGTCCGAGACCGTGGTCATGACGCCCTTGGGCTTGTGGAGCGCCAGGCACACCGTGTGGCTGGGCTGCTTAATCAGCTTGCCGTCGACCTTGATGTGGTCGCGCTCGGCGTCGGCCTTGGTGCCCAGTTCCACGACCACCTGGCCATTGACCGTCACGCGGCCTTCGACGATCAGCTCTTCGGACTTCCGGCGGCTGGCGACTCCCCCGCGCGCGAGGATCTTCTGGAGGCGCTCTTCAGCCATCCTGACCCTCCGCCGGCTTGGGCTCCGACTGCGGAACGGCGTCGGGGTCCTGAGCCGCGGCCTCCGTCGGCGAGGCTCCCCCCTCAGGCTCGGCGGCTTCCGAATCGGTTTTGTGGGGTAGTCCTCCAGGACTGCGCCCGACCTCCAGGTCCGGCTGGGGCGGGACGTGGACGTCCCGCGCAGGCGTGGACGCCTGCCCCACCAGAGAGGCTCCGTCATCCACTGCCGGCGGGACTTCGCTCAGCGCTTCGAACTCCTCGCCCGCGCCCTCCGGTTCCGCGCCCGCGCCTTCCTGCACCGGGCTCGCGGCCACGGGCTCCGCGTTTTCCGGCTCGTCGCCGGCCGCGAGGCGCCTGAGTTCCTCGAACTCCTTCAACGTCGGCAGCTCGCTCAGGTCCTTAAGCCCGAACTGCATCAGAAACTCTTTCGACGTCCGGTAGAGAATTGGCCGGCCCACCACGTTCTTGCGCCCCGCCGTCTGGATCAGCTTGCGATCGAGCAGCGTCTTGAGCACGCCGGCGCCCTGGACGCCGCGGATCTCCATGATCTCCGGCGCTGTTACGGGCTGCTTGTAGGCGATAGTCGCCAGCGTCTCGAGCGCCGCCAGCGAGAGCTTCAGCGGGGGCTTGAGGCTCTTGGCGAAGGCGCGCACGGCTTCGTGGTGCTCGGGCTTGGTGGCCATCTTGTAGCCGCCCGCGACTTCGCGCACCATCAGCCCGTGGGCCGGCACGGCGAACTCGGCCACCAGCTCGGCGAGCAGGGCTTCGATCCGCTCGTGCGGTTGCTGGAGCGCGGTCGCGATCTGCGCGGCGGTGGCCGGCTCCTCGCACACGTACACGATCGCCTCGATGGCTGCCCTCAGACTGGTTTCGTCGATTGGCGCCGCCGGCGGCAATGGCTCCTCGACGGCTTCCGGTTGCTGCCCGGAGACGGCCTCCGGTTGCTGCCCGGAGACGGCCTCCGGTTGCTGCCCGGAGACGGCTTCCGGTTGCTGCCCGGAGACGGCCACCGGCTCCCCGGCTTCTTCGGTTTCCAGCTTCTGGTCTTCTATCTCCATCCGGTCCTACTGATAGTCCTTCTCAACGTTGTCTAGCGCGCCGTCTGCGGCGAAAACCTCGTCGAAGCGCTTGTGCGCCCTCAACGCGATTTCGCCGAAGGCGTCCTTCTGAACCAGCACGATGGCCTGCATCTTGACCATCTCCAGCATAGCGAGGAACAGGCAGATCATCGCGCGCCGGCTGCGTTGCTCCTCGAACAGCGCGGCCACCCCGAACTTCTCTCCCCGCGGCTTGCCCTGGAGCAGCGACTTCAGATACTGGACCATGTCGGGCACGCTGACGTCTTCGCCGTTGACCTGGAACACGGGGCGGCTCTTGGCCCGGCCAAGCACCTGCTCGAAGGTCTTCACCAGGTCGATGAGCGAAACGGCCAGTTCCGGCTCGTCCTGGCTGCCCAGGAACTGCTGGATCTGCGCGGGCGACCAGACGTTCTCCTCGATCATCCTCTTCTGCTGGAGCATCTCGGCCGCGTTCTTGTAGCGCTCGTGCTCGATCAGCCTCTCGACCAGCTCGCGGCGCGGGTCGTCCTCGGGCGCCAGCTTCTCCAACTCCGGGTCGCGCGGGAGCAGCAGGCGCGACTTGATGTGGATCAGCGTGGCGGCCATGAAGATGAACTCCGAGCTCAGCTCCATGTCGAGACCGGCGGCCCGGTCCAGATACTCCAGGTACTGGGAGGTGATCTTGGCTATGGGGATGTCCCAGATATCGATCTGCTGCTTGCGGATCAGATCCAGGAGGAGGTCAAGCGGCCCGTCGTACTTCTCCAGGTGAATGTTCAAAGGTGACTGCGACACAGACTCTTCACGATAGCAGGAGCGGAGAGCCAGGCGAAACCGGGCGCCGGGGTGCCGCGCTGGGGGCGGGGCTTCTCGGGCTTGGGAGGCGCGCCCTTGAACGTCAGGGTCACGTCAACAGTCCGCTTCTGGTCGTCGGCCTTCACGTCCGCCTTAGTCTCGCCCAGGTTTTCGAGATCGTCCCGCACCGAATTGAGGAAGTTCTGCGGGTATTCGAAGTTGAAAGGGTCGCCCGCTTTGAGCGCCCACATCTTGCGGATCGCCGGCTCGGTGAGGATGTCCAGGCCCTGGATGGTCAGCTCGCCAAAGATGTATTGCGGGCCCGGGGTCACGCGGAAGATCAGGTCCACTTTCTTCGCCGTGTCGTTGATCCGCCGCTCCACCTGGATCTGGACGTGCAGGCGGCCGTCGCGCTTCTGGCGCTGCTGCAGCTTGGTCACCACGGCATCGACCGCGACCTGGTTGAAAACCTCGCCCGCCTTGAAGCCCGCGATCTTGTCCAGCTCCGGCCGGGGCAGGCTCGCGCCGAGCATCTGGACCGTGCCGAACGTGTAGACAGGGCCTTCGTCCAGCTTGACCGCGATCACCAGGCCTTTGACGTCCTTTTCCGGTTCGATCGCGATCCCCGGGAACGCCACCCGCACGTGGCCGCGTACGTCGTAGAGCGGCCGGATCTGCGCATCGAGCACCTGGCGGAAACGCGCGTCGCGGTACGGCATGCCCACCGCTACCTCGTTCATCGCGTTCTCGAGGGCCGTGGAAGGAACCACGGAATTGCCCGTGAAGTGGACGCGCGCGACCCTGGGCCGCGAAGCCGGCTCGAAGACGACCCACAGCTCTCCGCTGTCGCCGGGCGCCAGCCTTCCGGCGACGGTCACAGTCGACTTCTTAGCCGTCAGGACGTCCTGGACGATTTTCGAATAGCGCGTTAGCAGCGGCTCGGTGGCGGGGATCTTCGGCCCGTAGAACGGATCGTTGCGGGCCAGCGCCGCGCGCAACTCGTCGGCCGGCACTCCCAGGTCTTCGAAGGCGACCGCGAATTTCGGCTCGACCTCGGCAAGCTCGAAAGTCACGATGTAGCCTTTGCCGCCGGGCGATGGGCCGAAGCGAAAGCCGGCGTTGGAGAAGGCGCCGGTCGAGAGCAGGCGATCCCGCGCGGCCTGGAAATCCTTGGCGGCTGCCATCTGGCCCACCTTGAGATTCAGTGAGGCGAGCACCTTGTCGCGCGTGTAGTCGTGCAGGCCCTCGATGCGGATCTCTTCGATCGGCCATGCGGAGGGCGCGGGCGGACGGGCCTTCGGGCCGCCCTTCTGCGCTTGAGCCACGCCGCCGGCCCACACCGCCACGAGCAGCACCAGGATGGGACGCACCATAACGTAATTGTAGACGCGCGCCGCCGCCGATCGGCTTCAGGGGAGGTTTCCGGCTATGATTGTCTGAGCATGACCCCCAGGCGATTCGTGCTGCTCGACCGGGACGGCACCATCAACGTCGAGAAGGAGTACCTGAGCTCGGTCGAGGGTCTCGAACTGCTGCCGAACACGGTGGCGGGCCTGCGCGCGATGCGTGAGTTCGGCCTGGGACTGGTTGTGCTCACCAATCAATCCGGCATTGGACGCGGCTACTTCGGCGCGGAGGCGGTGGACCGCATCCATCGCGCGTTGGCCGGGCTGCTGGCAGCCGGCGGCGTTTCGCTCGACGGGATCTACGTCTGCCCGCACGGTCCCGAGGAAGGCTGCCCGTGCCGCAAGCCGGAGCCGGGCTTGGCCGAGCAGGCCGCGCGCGAGCTGGGATTCCGCCTGGCGGACTCTTTCGTGATCGGAGACAAGGCCGCCGATATCGAGCTGGGGCGCCGTGTGGGCGGTACCAGCATCCTGGTCCGCACCGGCTACGGGCGCGAAGTCGAGGCCAAAGGAGTGGCCCATCCGGACTATATCGCCGACGACCTCGCAGACGCCGCCCGCGTTATCCAGGGAATCCTGAGCGGGTGATGACACGACTGTCCACAAGCGGATTCGTACTGATTACCTTCGTGACGGGCGCGATCGCGCAGGCACCGAAGCCGGCCAAGCACCTCCAGTCGAGGCCGCGGCCGCCACTCGCTCAGCTTCGCTTCAGCCCCGACGGCCGCTACATTCTCGCGCAGGACGCTTCTGGCGTCACGGTGCTGACCGTGCAGCCCTTCGCCGTCTATTTTCGGATACCAGCTGGCGATGCAGACCCGGCCCAGTTCACGCCGGACTCGCAGCAGATCGTCTTTGTCAGCTCCGCGACATCGGTTCGGCTCGCATCTCCCGGTAACTCAGGGCACCTGGAGCGCTGGAACATTGCCGACCACTCGCGCGTCGCTTTCACGGAGATCCGGCTGCACGGGTGCGACACGAAGGAGCTGTCGCCGGACGGCCTTGTCCTGGCATGCGTTGATTCCAGGGGAACGCTCCGGCTCCTCGATATCGCCTCCGGCGGGACGATCTTTCAGAAGGAGCACTTAGCCAAGGAGTTTGTCGTTGATCATCCCGGCGATCCTC
>DATNLV010000354.1:0-2906 GCA_035602665.1 Bryobacteraceae bacterium
TCTTGCGGGACTGCGGCCGAAAAACTCTGACCGGTACAGCTCCAGAATTTCCGGCCGTCGTTGCTCCCGCCAGGTCTTCGCATCGCGGACCCGCTCGCCGTTTCGCAGCACCAGCGGATCCGGCAGTGTGTACTTGGGAACCTTGGCTTCGTCGTAGTTTGCCGCGGGCCGCTGCCCCAGGGCATCGAGACAGAGCACCAGGCCCGCGGCCGCCACCAGCAATCGGATCATACTGCCAATCTTACATCCGGAACCGATGGGGATCGGATTTCGGTATAGTCATCTCCTGTGGGCAGGTTCTACACCAACGTCACCCTTCGCGGTCCTGAGCAGGAGCAAGTGGCGGAGGCCGTCCGCGCCGCGCGATATCGCGCCTGGATCTCTCCGACCATCGCCGGCCTGACGGTTGTATGCGAGAGCCAGTCTGAAAGTCAGAACCTCAAGACCTGGCGCGCCGTGGCACGAAAGCTCTCGCTGGCCTTGAACTGCCCGGCGCTGGCGGCGCTGAACCACGACGACTCCGTTCTGTTGTACGCCCTCTACGACAGGGGGGCGCTAGTCGACGAATACGATTCCAACCCGGACTTTTCGAAGCCAACCAAGCATGGCCCGATCGAGACCCTACGGCTCCTGGCGACCGTTCTGGTCTTTGTTCTGACGAGGCCATTCCCAAGCTTCCAACCACTGGTCGACAGAGTGCGGCCTCCGTTCAAGCAGTCGCTGGGACCGAAGAGCCCGCCAAGCGGAGGGGACGCGCCGAAGCTCTGCGAGTTGCTTGGAATGCCCGGCGATGTGGCCGAAGTCGAACGCGTCCTGCGTTCCGTCTGGCGTAAGGCCGGCGATGAGTTCCTCTTCAAAGCGGATCACCAACGCGCCTTGGTCAAGGCGCTCGGCTGGCCGGCTGACGACCGGGATGACCTGGATCTCGATTGCCTCTTCCACGCCGGATTCGAGTACGTGGAGAGTTGCCTGTACGGAAACCCGCCGCCAGGTTGGCTCAGGATAGGCTGACGCCGCTACTTCGTGACGTACGTCCGGTGCACCGGCCCGCCCTCCGCCTCCACATCGATGGTCTCGAAAACCAGGCCCTGTGGCAGGTCCGCCGTCACGCTGTTGGTCCGGCGGTTGATCTGCTTGTCCTCCGTGACACGGGCGCCGCGGCCGGTCGCGGCCGCCTTTACATCGGCCATGGGAGGTGGCGGCGGGATAGGGGTGCCCGCCCTGGCCGAGCCCACCGCGTCCACCGCCGAGGCGGTCAGCAGTTTCGACCACTCCTTGCGGAACAGGTCGTGCGTGGCGTACACGTCGGCTCCGGTCACCTTCCCATTGACCGCGGCCACGTAGCCCACGGCGTCCGGGTATTTGTCCGCGAGGCCGGCGAGATCCTTCTTGAAGGCGTCCACCCTCGCTGCGAGCACCGGCGCTTCGAGCGTGAGCTGGTAGCTGGAAGCCGACCGGGGCGACTGCACGGAAGTCGCGAGATTGCTGGATAGCCGCGCCTGCTCCTCCCTCACCTGCGCCCACACGCGGCTCTGATCGGCTTCAGCCTGCACGGCCCGTTTCATGGCCGGCGAGGCGACCATCCCGGGAGACGCCGCGAAGGCATGTGCAGGCTCCGACCCGCGTTGCGTCCACCGCCCGTGCTCCACGCAGAAGACGTTGATGTCCAGCTTGCTCGACGAGGACGGCACGATGATGTCATCCTTCAGCACGCGGTCCTGCTTGCCGCCCTTCACGATCTCGCCGGATTGTATGTAGACGTCCTGGGCCGACAGGTTCTGGACCTGCAGCACGTTAACGTTGCTGGTTTCGTAGACCACCGCCTTGTGTTGCTCCAGCGCCTCGCCCAGGGTCAGGTACTTCTTCTGGAACCGGTCCTGCCCGTGGACCAGGTAGATGGAAAGGTTGTCGTGCGTGTACGGGCCGCTGAGCTTCAGCTCGGCAGCGTCCGCGGTGACTGCCAGCGCCGCCAGCGCGGCGATGCAGGTTGTGATGAGTTTCACGGTGTTTCTCCTCGGTGGGGAAATGCCGCCACCCGGGAACTCCTTTCACCTGCGATAAGCTTGTTTCGAAGCTATGCGACACCCAACCTTGGTTCTCTCTCTCTTCGCCCTGATGGCGATCGGAACGCAGGCGGCGCCCATCGGCCCCATTCCTCTTTGGAAGGGTACGGCGCCCGGCGACAAGGGCACGCTAGGGCCCGAGCACGATACCACCACCGACAAGGACCGCACCGTCGAGGGCCGGCGCGTGATGCGGATCACCAACGTTTCCGCGCCCACGCTGGCCGTCTATCAGGCGGCCAAAGCCGGCGCGGCCGGTCCGGCGATTCTGGTGTTTCCCGGCGGAGGCTACCGCATCGTGGCCTGGGATCTGGAGGGCACCGAAGTGTGCGAGTGGCTGAACTCGGTCGGAATCACCTGCGTCCTGGTGAAGTACCGCGTGCCTGCGCGCGAGGGCCAGCCGAACTACGCCGCGCCGCTACAGGATGCGCAGCGAGCCCTCGGGATGGTCCGCTCGCGCGCCAGGGACTGGGGCATCGATCCCCAGCGCATCGGCGTGCTCGGCTTTTCCGCCGGCGCCCATCTCTCCGCCACGCTGGGCGCCAATTTCGAGAAGCGCAGGTACGATCGTGTGGACGAAGCCGACGACGCCAGTTGCCGTCCGGATTTTGCGCTCCTGATTTATCCCGGCGGAGTGGTGCGGGACGGTAAACTCGGCGCCGAAACGCAACCATCAGCCAACACGCCGCCTACGTTCCTGGTGCAGACGGAGGACGATCCTGTCCACGTCGAGAACAGCCTGGCCTATTACGCCGCGGCGAAGGAAGCGAAGGTCCCCGTGGAGATGCACCTCTATCCGGCGGGAGGCCACGGCTACGGGCTGCGCCCCTCGGCGTTGACCGT
>DATNLV010000356.1:0-8941 GCA_035602665.1 Bryobacteraceae bacterium
TCGGTCACGATGCGGCGGAATAGGGTCTCGAGGTGGGGGACAGTTCTGGGCGTCAGGTCGAATTGGGGCAATTCTAGGGCTCCTCTTCTAAGACCGACTGTATCGCACTTCGTAGGGCCTGCTCGGTGCGGCTGCCGATGAAGTGGCCGAAGTTTATCGTTGACCTGTCTACGACTTCATAGTTCAGAATCGGCTCATGAACAGGAAACAGTTTTTGAGAACGATGGCGTTTGCCGCGTCGGCAGGCGTGTCGGGCGGGGCGGTCCCGGCTTTCCGGGGCAAGCGCGAGGTTACCGAATACAGCGGGGAGATTGGCGCGCCTCCCGAGGCGATCTTTCCCCTGCTCTGCCCGGTCCGCGAATTCGAATGGCTGGCCGGGTGGGCTTGCGAGATGATCTACAGCAAGTCGGGCGTGGCCGAGGAGAACTGCATTTTCACGACGCTGCACGGGACATGGAACGTGGACCGGTACGAACCGCCGAAGCGGATCGCGTTCACCGTGGTTTCGACGGAGCAGGTGTGCCGGCTGACGATCACTCTAGAGCCGAGCGCGGCGGGCGGGACGAAGGTCACGTGGCATCGCGTGTTCACGGGGCTGAACGAGGCGGGGAATGGGAGGGTCGGCGGCTGGTCGACGGAGATCGACCGGGGGCTGACGAGTAAGATCGAGTATTTCCTGAAGACGGGGAAGATGGCGCGGGAGGGGTAGACGAGGCGCTCCGGCGATATACAAAACATTGTATAGTGGAGAGGGCGTGGACGAGCCACTCAAGGCTGTCGTTTGGATGGGCGACAGCTTGAGTCGCGTGCGCGATTTTCCGGGGCCGGCTCGCCAGGATATCGGGTACGAATTGGACCGCATCCAGCGCGGTCTGGAGGCACGCGATTGGAAGCCCATGACATCCGTCGGACCGGGTGTCGCGGAGATACGGGTCCACGCGGGCGGCGAACACCGGGTCCTCTACGTCTCGAAGTCCAGGGAGGCGGTTTACGTACTGCACGCATTCCTGAAGAAAGCCCGGAAAACGCCCGCCAGAGAGATATCACTCGGCAAGGAGCGCTACAAGAGTCTCCTGCGAGGGGAGGGTCGAAAATGAAGACTGCTGCGACCAGACCAAACGCGAGCGTGTTTCGCGATCTCGGGTTTCCGCCTGCGGAGGCGGAGAACCTCCGCATTCGGGCGGCCATGATGAATGCGCTGATCGCGGAGATCGAGAAGAGAGGGCTCACGCAAGCGCAGGCCGCCAAACTGCTCGGCGTGACACAGCCGCGGATATCGGATCTCATGCGCGGGCGGCTTCATCTGTTTTCGATCGACGCGCTGGTCAACTTCCTGAGCGCAGCGGGGCTGCGCGTGAGCCTGCGAGTCAGCAGAGCGGCCTGATCTCGATGACCACAGAGACCCGTCCGTGCTAATCTGCTCTCTATGCCGAACCTGCTTGAGCGGATCCGTGTCGATCCAAACGTCTGCTTCGGCAAGCCGTGCATTCGAGGCACCCGTATCTGGGTTTCTTTGATTCTCGACCTGCTCGCTTCTGGAATGGCCGCAGACGAGGTAATCGGCGAGTACCCACAACTTCAGAAGGACGACATCCTCGCCGCCCTTGCCTACGGAGCTGAAATGGCGCGCCAACGCTTCGTGGACCTCCCGGGTTCCTCGGCGGCATGAGGTTCAAGCTCGACGAGAACCTGGGTGGCCGAACTGTCTCCCTGTTCGTCGCCTGCAATCACGACGTCGAGACCGTCCGGAGCGAGAACATCGCGGGATGTTCCGACCAGGACCTGTTCCAACGCTGCGTCGAGGAGCGTCGTTGCCTGATCACGCTCGACCTCGACTTTTGCGATGTTGTGCGGTTCCCGCCCGGCGTCGCCTCTGGGATCGCCATCATCCGAGTGCCCCACAACCCGGCATTGCCGCTACTCGAACGCCTGGTCGGGTCCTTTCTCGCAGAGATTCGGAACCAGCCGATCGAACACCGTCTCTGGATCGTGGAGCCAGGCCGCATCCGTGTTCACGAACCGGAAGGCCTGCTGCAGGCGATGACACGACGTGAATAGGGCTCAATTCTCTCGCGCGATTGGCCTGGGGCTGGGACGGGCGGTCGTCTACGCACGCAACCACGACGTAAGCGAATTCCGGGATGTGATCCTCGACAATTGCCTGCATTGTCGTGCTTTCGATCCGCAGAGCGAAGGGACACGCGCAGTTTACACTCTGGACTTGCTGGACGCGCTTCCGGACAGGCCGTTCTATTGCGGAGAGGTTCTGAAGGCGCTCCCCGCGTGCGGCGACGACTGGGATGCACTGGAGCTGTTTCACTTTGCAGCCTGTCTCACCTCTGATGGCGATGATCGTGCCAAGCGAGCGATGTATGAGAGCTTCAAGCCAGGTCCCCGGCACGGAGAATCCATCGCCATTGAGTTCCTGCAGATGGACGGTCTCGATGGGCTGCTCTTCGCTATCGAGAAGATCAGTGCGCTGGTGGCGGCGGGCGGAGTCGATGTCGACCTCGGCTACCTGATCAGCCAGAGTTTTGAGATCTGCGGTGAACGCGAGACCCTCGACGCTTTGCGCGCGGCCGGACAGCGGAATCCGCGAATGGAAGCGTACCGGCTGGCGGCCGGAGCCGAGCGAGAGAGGCGGCCCGCTCGGGATGCGGAACGCGATCGCATTAACGCGCTGAGCTATGAGCAGTTGAGGCGCGAACTGCCGGCACTGAAGCGCTCTCGACTGTGGGCATGGGGCAAACACGCCGGTGAGGACGAGCTTGAGCGCGCCGCGCAGGGCTTGATCGCCGCACAGGACCCAGCGGACCAAATGGCACACCTGCTGGTGTTCGGGCTCCGACGTTTCCCGCTCGACCATCGCATCTTGCTGCAACTGGCCGTTTCGGAGCAGACGCAGGTAGCCGTGGCCGCGACGAAGGCACTCTCTCAGATTGCGCACCCATCCCTGAGAGAACTGCCGCTTGGGCTCGTTCGCAACCGCCTTCCGGGGCGGCGGGACGCGATCGAACTGCTGGGAGTGAACTTCGAACCCGGGGATCATGACATGGTCCTCGATTGGTTCGAGGCGGAAGACGATCCGGAGGTGTTGCATTCGATGGGGATGGATCTCGAGGACTTCTGGGAGCGTCACCCTGACGATGGCACAGTCGTGCGAATGCTGTGCGCATTGTACGAGAAGGGGCCGTGCTCGTTCTGCCGGGAGGGAGCTGTCAGGCGGCTTATCCAGCGCGGCGCGTTATCGGACGAGATGCGGGAGGAGTGCGCCTGGGACGCCAACGCGGACATTCGTGAGCTCGTCGCCAGCCCCTAAGCCGGCGTGCCTTCGCGGGCGTGGATTTCCTGGAGGCTCCAGACTCGGATGGGGTCGCGGCGGCGGGAGGCTATGGCTTCGGCGGCGGCGCGGGCTCCGCTCATCGTTGTGATGCAGGGGATGCGGTGGGCCAGGGCGCTGCGGCGGATTGCCTTTTCGTCGCTGAAGGTGTGGCCTCCGGTGGTGGTGTAGATCACTAGCTTGATGGAGCCAGCCTTTAGCATATCGACGGCGTTGGGGCGGCCTTCGTTCACCTTCAGCACGGTTTTCGTGGGGATGCCGGCGGCCCGGAGGACGGCGGCCGTGCCGCGGGTGGCGGCGATCTGGAAGCCGTAATCGGCGAAGGCTCGGGCCACTTCGACCGCGGCGGGCTTGTCGGCTTCGTTCACGCTGACGAAGAGCGTCCCTTTGTCGGGGATCGGCGTGCCGGCGCTCAACTGCGCCTTGGCGAAAGCTTCGCCGAAGTTCTCGCCTACTCCCATCACTTCTCCGGTGGAGCGCATCTCGGGGCCTAGGGCCGGGTCCACGCCGGGGAATTTCGAGAAGGGGAAGACGGGGGATTTGACGAAGAACTGCGGGACCGAGAGGACTCCGCTGGTGCGGCCGCCGGTCAGTTGTCCCAGGTCGCGCAGCTTCTTGCCGAGCATCAGGCCGACCGCGATTTTGGCGAGCGGCACTCCGGTGGCCTTGCTCACATACGGCACGGTGCGGGAGGCTCGGGGATTCACTTCGAGCACGAAGACCTTGCCGTTCTGGACGGCGTACTGCACGTTCATCAGGCCGATCACGTTCAGCGCGCGGGCCAGGCGCTCGGTGTAGTCCTGGACGGTGGCCAGGGTTGCGGGCGCGAGCGAGAAGGGCGGCAGGACGCAGGAGCTATCGCCCGAATGGACGCCAGCCTCCTCGATGTGCTCCATGATGCCGGCCACCAGGACGTCGGTTCCGTCGCTGAGGGCGTCGACGTCGATTTCGGTGGCGTTTTCGAGGAAGCGATCGATCAGGACGGGGCGGTCCTGCGAGAACACCACGGCTTCGCGCATGTAGCGGCGCACGGTTTCTTCGTCGTAGGCGATCACCATGGCGCGGCCGCCGAGGACGTAGGAGGGGCGGACCAGAACCGGGTAGCCGAGGCGGCGGGCGACGGCGCAGGCCTCTTCGACGTTCTTCGCGGTGCCGTTGTCGGGCGCGGGAATGCCGAGGCGGTCGAGCAGGGCGCCGAACTGTTTGCGGTCCTCGGCGAGGTCGATGTTGGCGGGATCGGTGCCGATGATGGGCACGCCCTGGGCCTTGAGCGGCAGCGCCAGGGTGAGCGGGGTCTGGCCGCCGAACTGCACGATCACGCCGTCGGGCTTCTCGGTGTCGTAGATGTTCAGCACTTCTTCGAGGGTCAGGGGCTCGAAGTAGAGGCGGTCGGAGGTGTCGTAGTCGGTGGAGACGGTCTCGGGGTTGCAGTTGACCATGATCGATTCGACGCCGAAGTCCTGCAAGGCGAAGGAGGCGTGGCAGCAGCAGTAATCGAACTCGATTCCCTGCCCTATGCGGTTGGGGCCGCTGCCCAGGATCATGACCTTCTTGCGAGTCGACGGATTGGCCTCGCACTCGCGCTCGTAGCTCGAATAGAGGTAGGGCGTGAAGCTCTCGAATTCGGCGGCGCAGGTGTCGACCCGGTTGAAGACCGCTCGGATGCCCAATTCCTTGCGCCGGGCGCGCACGGCCAGCGGTTCGGCGTTCCACAGCTGCGCGAGGCGGCGGTCCGAGACTCCGTCGCGCTTGGCCTTGAGAAACTGCGCGGGCGTCACGGTCTCGATGGTTTCGGCGCCGAGCTCTTGCTCGTAGGCAACCGCTTCGCGCACCTGCTCGAGGAACCAGGGGTCGATGGAGGTGTGCTCGCGCACCTGCTCGACGGTGTAGCCGCACTCGAAGGCGAACCTTATGTAGGCCAGGCGGTCGGGGTTGGGGGTGATGAGCTTATTGGGGATCAGGTCGCGCTCGTAGACGTCTGCGGTGGAGGATTTGCCAGTCTCGAGGCTGCGCATGCCCTTTCCGAGGGCCTGCTTGAAGGTGCGGCCGATGGCCATCACCTCGCCGACGGACTTCATTTGCGTGCCGAGGACGCTCTGGGAGCCGGGGAATTTTTCGAACTGCCAGCGAGGGATTTTGACCACCACGTAGTCGATCGTCGGCTCGAAGCAGGCCGGGGTCTTCTTGGTGATGTCGTTGGAAATTTCGTCCAGGCGATAGCCGACGGCGAGCTTGGCGGCGATCTTGGCGATGGGGAAGCCGGTGGCTTTTGAGGCTAGCGCGGAGCTGCGCGAGACGCGCGGGTTCATCTCGATGATGACCATGCGGCCGGTCTCGGGATGGAAGGCGAACTGCACGTTCGATCCGCCGGTATCGACGCCGATTTCGCGGAGGCACTTGATGGCGGCGTCGCGCATCATCTGGTATTCGCGGTCGGTGAGGGTCTGGGCGGGGGCGACGGTGATGGAGTCGCCGGTGTGGACGCCCATGGGGTCGAAGTTCTCGATGGAGCAAACGATAATTGCATTGTCGGCGAGGTCGCGCATGACCTCGAGCTCGAATTCCTTCCAGCCGAGGACGCTTTGTTCGACCAGGACCTCGTGGACCGGGGAAAGGTCGAGGCCGATCTCGAGGAGCTCCACCATTTCTTCCCGGTTGTAGGCGATGCCGCCTCCTGTGCCGCCGAGGGTGAAGCTGGGGCGGAGGATGACGGGGTAGGAGATGCGCTCGGCGAACTCGAGGCCGTCTTCGAGGTTGTTGACCAGTTTCGACTCGGGGCACTCGAGACCGATGGAGCGCATGGCGTCCTTGAACATGAGGCGGTCTTCGGCCTTCTTGATGGCGTCGATCTTGGCGCCGATCAGCTCGACGCCGTAGCGGTCGAGGACACCGGCTTCGGCCAGTTCCATGGAGAGGTTCAGGCCGGTCTGGCCGCCTACCGTCGAAAGCAACGCATCTGGGCGCTCTTTGCGGATCACTTCCTCGAGGAACGCTACGCTGAGGGGCTCGACGTAGGTGCGGTCGGCGAGGTTGGGGTCGGTCATGATGGTGGCGGGGTTGGAGTTGACCAGGATGACATGGTAGCCGTCCGCCTTCAGGGCCTTGCAGGCCTGCACGCCGGAATAGTCGAACTCACATGCCTGGCCGATGACGATGGGGCCGGAACCCACGATCAGGATTTTGTGGAGGTCGGTGCGTTTCGGCATGGCTAGTCCTTGGCGGGACTGAAGTCCCGCGCGGGCTGAAGCCCGCCCCCCACTGGCTGGCGCCCGCCCCCCCTCATTAACTGCTTGAAGTCTTCGAAGAGGTAGAGGGAGTCGTGGGGGCCGGGGGCCGCCTCGGGGTGGTACTGCACACAGAAGACGGGCTCGGTGCGGTGGCGGAAACCTTCCAGGGTTCCGTCGTTCAGGTTGACGTGGGTCAGCTCGATATCGGCGGGGTTGAGGGAGTCGGGGTCCACGGCGAAGCCGTGATTGTGGGAGGTGATTTCGACCTTCCCGGTCAGCTTGTTCAGGACTGGGTGGTTGGCTCCGCGGTGGCCGAATTTCAACTTGTACGTTCGGCCGCCCAGGGCCAGGCCTAGCAACTGCTGGCCCAGGCAGATGCCGAAGAGCGGCGTCTTTCCGACCAGTTTGCGGATGTTTCCGATTTGGGTGGTCAGGGGCTCAGGATCGCCGGGGCCGTTCGAGAGGAACACGCCATCGGGCTTGAGCGCGAGCACGTCTTCGGCGGAGGTCAGCGCCGGGACCACGGTGACCTGGCAGCCGGAGTGGACCAGGCGGCGGAGGATGTTGCGCTTGATCCCGAAGTCGTAGGCCACCACGTGGAACTCTCGGGCGGCGGGGCGGCCCCAGTCCTCGGATGGCGAGCAGGCATCCACATCCTGGTTCCATTCGTAGCGGGCGTTGGTGGAGACGCGGGTCGCCAAGTCGAGGCCGGCCATGGTGGGAATGTTGCGGGCCTTCTCGACCAGTTCCTTGGAGTCGCCACCGGCGGTAGAGAGGACGCCGCGCATCACCCCGCGATTTCGGAGGTGGCGGACCAGGGCGCGGGCGTCGATTTCGGCGATCACGGGGATGTTGGCGGCTTCGAGGAAGCGGTTGGCATCCTCATCGCGGCGCCAGTTGCTGGCGATGGGCGAGAACTCGCGCACCACCAATCCTTCGATGTAGGGGCGGGAGGATTCGTTGTCCCAATGGTTGGCGCCGTAGTTGCCGATTTGGGGGTAAGTGAGGACGACGATCTGGCCGCAGTAGGAAGGATCGGTGAAGATCTCCTGGTAGCCGGTGATCGCCGTATTGAAGACGACTTCTCCGGAGCACTGGGTGCGCGCACCAAAGCTGCTGCCCTCGAAGACCGTTCCGTCTTCCAGGGCCAGGATCGCACTATTCAATCCGGTAGTCCTCCAGGTTTAGCTCGGGCCTGCTGGGGTAACCCCTATTTGACCATGTTGCGAGGTCCGCTTCAACATCGGACAGGAGCAGCGCGGAGAAGGGGCGGCGGATCGAGCGCGCCGCCCCGGAAAAGATCTGGTCAGATGAGCTTCACATCCTCGGCTTGCAGGCCTTTCGGGCCCTTCTTTACGGAGAACTCGACCTGGGCGCCCTCATCGAGGGAGCGGTACCCGGAAGACTGGATGGCGGAGTAGTGCACGAACACGTCCTCCCCCGTTTCTCTTTGAATGAAGCCGTACCCCTTGGCTGCATTGAACCACTTCACTACACCTTTTTCCTTCATCTCTGATCCTTCTTTTAAGCGAGTCGGGTAGCGGCGCCCGGGCGGGACATCCGATTGCCTGATCGCGGTATTCTTAGCGAGCCGACGCGGGCGCACTCGTAGCGCGCCCGACGTCAAATGCTCCTAGATCTTATACCACAAACAGGAGCTGAATAACTGAAAAAACGCGGGAGGGTGGGGGGCCGAGCGCCGAGACGAGTCTCGGCGCGGCAGGCAGGAGTGCCTGCGCCACGTCCCGAGGGAGCCAGGGGCGGAACATGGGGTGACGAAACGTCGTATCGTTAGGCATGAACAGAACTTGCCTGGCCGTGGTTGCCGGCGGCGCCTTGCTCGCGGCGGGATGCGCCCCTTATGAGCAGCAGCAGGAGATGTCGGACACGCGGTCGGTGGAGCTCAGGGGGGCCGAATCGGCGCGGATTCAGGTGGATATGGGCGCGGGGGAGTTGTGGGTGGAGGGCGGCAGCGCGAAGTTGCTGGACGCCGATTTCCACTACTCGGTGCGGTCCTGGAAGCCGGAGATCAAGTACGACGTCAGCGCGGGCCGGGGCTTCCTGACGGTCCGCCAGCCGCCGGTGCATGGCTTCAACACGGGCAGACGGGAGAACCGGTGGGACCTGCACCTGAACGACAAGCTGCCGATCGAATTGCGAGTCAACGTGGGGGCGGGCAAGGGCACGCTGAAGCTCTCGGGCACGGCGCTGCGGCGGCTGGAGATCGAGATCGGGGCGGGCGAGTTGCAGGTGGACCTGACCGGGGGCTGGGACCACGACCTGGAGGCGGAAGTGCGCGGCGGGGTGGGGGAAGCCACGGTGCGGCTGCCGCACGATGTGGGCGTGCGGGCGACGGCTACCGGGGGACTGGGGG
>DATNLV010000360.1:0-3540 GCA_035602665.1 Bryobacteraceae bacterium
CCGCCGCCACCGCCATGTGCCGCTGTTCGGACAGCGCTTTGAACATGCCCCAGTTCCAGAAATCCGACGCCCACATACCTTGGATGCTTCGCGGAAGCTTCGCGGGCTCGGGCAGCAGCAGCACGCGCGCGCCCGAGGCGAGCGCCTGCCGCGCCTCGTCGAGCGACCGGCTGATCACCACCTGGCCGGGAGCCGTATCGACCCCGTCCGGGTACACCCAGATGTCGTAAGCGTTCCGGAAGCCGGTGCCTTCGAGCGCTACCTCGAGGCGCAGCCTCGCCGGCGCCGCCACGGTGGTCAGCGGGATGCGGATGTCGCCCAGCGCAGTCACCGACCCCTGCGGAATCCGCGCGCTCGCGAGACGGCCAGATGCCAGCGCGCGTCCATTCGCGGCCTCGCGCAAGGTCCAGGCCGCAACCGCCCCCGCGATATCGGCAGGCCCGTAATGCGCCACCTCGACCGCGGCCGCGAAGGTCTCGCCGCGCGTCCAGGTCCGCTTCGCCATGAGCACTAGAGGCACGGTCTGGGAGCAGAACTCGCGCCACGCGGCCGGCTCGATCAGCCCTTTTGCATCGAGGAAGGCGTCCAGCATGCCGACCAGCGCGGTGCCCTGGCCCGGGAAATCCTGCAAGTCGAGCAGCTGGAAACCGCCAAACCCTGGCGTCCGCAGCGCGGCCTCGACGTCCTCGCGGTAGCATCGCACCGCCAGCGCGCCCGAGGCGCGGAAGAAGTCGTCCGCCTGGTCCAGCATGCCGTGCTTCTCCAGCCGCTCGCGGAAGGCCTCCAGGTTGCGCGCCCGCACCACGCCCGTGTACTTGGGGATCTCCCGAAAATCAGGCGCGGTCTGATACTCGCCGACCTCGTGCCCCACCACCGGAACGGAAACGCCGGCGATCGCCGCGCGGTAGTCCTTCATGGTGGACGGAGGGCCGGTCTGCACGTGCCCCAGCGGCGTATCGACGCTACCAAACGACCCGCGAACCTTCTGCCCCCGCACCTGGAACGACGCGAAGTAGTCGTCGCCCTTCGGCACGAAGGGAACCCAGTTGTTGGTCCCCTGGGCGTACAGATGGCGGCCGTCCAGCTCCCGGAAATGCTTCACGAACGCCGCGCGCGCCTCCTGGTCGCCGCCCAGCTCGTTGCCGAGCGACAGCATCACGAAAGAAGGGTGGTTGCCGAAGGCCCGCAGCAGCCGTTCGCCCTCGGCGCGCAGAAAATCGTCGTGCGCCGGCGACTCGCCGTAGGCCGACCAGTTCGGCAGCTCCGGCTGCAGGTAGACCCCCAATTGGTCCGCGGCCTCGAACGCGGCTTCGGGCGGCGTCCAGGTGTGGAACCGATGGTGGTTCAGGCCGTACGATTTCGAGATCGTGAACACGCGCAGCCATCCTTCCACGCTCATCGGCGGATAGCCCGTGAGCGGGAACACACACGCATCGTGCCGCCCGCGCAGGAAGATGGTCTTGCCGTTGATACGGAATTGCGCGGGTCCGCGAGCCGAGAAGTCCCGCAAGCCGAAGCGGACCTCGCGCCGGTCGGCGCTGCCGGACGCATCGAGCGACACCGAAAGCGTGTACAGCGCGGGCGTGAACTCGTCCCAGCCCTCCGCCCCGTCGCCCATGGCGTAGGTCGTCTCAACGACGGCGCGCTCGCCCGGCCGAGCCGAGAAGGTCACCTTCAACGGCGTGCCGTTGCCCACAACACTCAGCCGCAGCGTCCCAGCGGCCGCCTGCACGGTCTCATTCCCCACCTCGACGCGCGCGCGAACCTTGTGCGCCGCGAAATCGGGATACACCTGCACGTCTTCGATCCACACCTTGTCGGTGACGGTCAGCCCGATCTTCCCGATGATCCCGTTCCAGTTCGTCTGTGTGTGATCGCTGATCTGGTGTGGATCTCCAATGGGCGCGTACTCGGCGTTATCGATCCGCAGCGTCAGCTGATGGCGCCCAGGCGCGAGCGCGCCCAGCAGGTAGCGGTGCGGCGCCACCAGCGAATCCTGACTGCCCACCGCATTCCCATCCACCCACAGCCGGCTGGTCTTGGTGCGTTCCAGTTCCAACACCACGCGCTTCGAACCCCATGCGGCGGGAACCTCGATATCCCGCTGATACCAGGCCGCGCCCGCATACGGAAAGACTCGCGTCAGGCGTCCTGTCTCCCGCGCCTCGTTGCGCGTCCCCTTGCGCGCTTCGTCCGTGGTTCCGGGCAGCTGAATCCGGTCGTCGAGCCGCCCCTCGAACCACTTCCCGGTCACGCCTTCGTTCTTGGGATCGAGCGCGAACCGCCATTCGCCGTCGAGCGGCACCCAATCGGAGGCAGCGACCGCCGGCGCCGCGGCGAGCAGGAGGAAGATCGGAAGAGAGCGAATCATTCTGCGGACAATGATAGCCCGCCGCGCCGGTTTGTGGGGCAGGCGTCCACGCCTGCAGCGGGTCTCCAGACCCGCTTGCCGGGGCCTGGAGGACTGCCCCACCAACGGCGCCTACAGGTTCTGGCCCTGGTCCAGCGGATACACGTGCCCGCTCGACATCGTAGTGAGGCACAGGTACAGCGTCAGCAGCGCGAACTGCTCCACGGCCTCTTCGTCGCTCACCGCCACCTTCACCGGCGACCGCTCGCGGATGTGTTGCCACGCGTCCGCGGGGAACTCCGGCGGCGGCAGGATCGGCCCCGGCGCCAGCGCATTGACGAAGATCCCCCGGCTGCCGTACTCCAGCGCCATCTCTCGGGTCATGGCCGCCACCGCGGCCTTGGTCACCACGTAGGGCAGATTCCGTCGCTGCGGCCGCCCGATCGAAGTCGCATCCGCCACGTTCACGATGTGGCCGCCCCGAGGCATCAGCGGCGCGATCAACTGCGACGGCCAGAACGTGCCCAGAATGTGCGCCCCGATGTTGGCGTCCCAGTCCGCCGCGGTCACCTCGCCCACCGCCGTCAGCTTGTACACCGACGCCATGTTGATCAGAATGTCGATCTCGGGAAAGTCCGCGCGAACGCGCTCGACCGCTGCCGCCACGCTCTCGCGCGACGCCACGTCCGCCTGCACCGCCAGCGAGCGTACGCCGTGCCGGCGCGCCTCCTCCGCCGTCTCATGCGCCTCTTTCGCCGACGAGCGGTAGCTAACCACCAGGTTCGCGCCGCACTCCGCCAGCAGGCGCGCCACGGTTCGTCCCACGCGCTTGGCTCCGGTGATCCAGGCGGTCCGGCCCTTCAGCCGGGCCAGGTGTTTTTCGAGCAGCTTCACAGTAACCGTTTTACCGCCGCTTCGAGCGCCGCCATTTCGGTCTCGCCGATGAACGATTTCACCAGCCGCCCCTGCCGGTCGTAAAGGAACAGCGCAGGCAGCGCGCCGCTCCATTTTGGATCGATCGCGTCGATGAACTTATCGTCGCTCGCGGCACGTTTGACATAGTGCGGCGCCGGCGCCCCGTTCTTCTCCAGGAACGCCACGGCCCCCGCCTCCTGCTCCGGCTCATCGCAGGAAACCGTCGCCAGTTGGAGGCCACGCCCCTGGTAGCGCGCCGCCAGGCGGACCAGTTC
>DATNLV010000301.1:0-2862 GCA_035602665.1 Bryobacteraceae bacterium
GTGGCCCTCAAGTTTCTTCCGGCCCGGTGGACGTCGGATGAGGCCACGCTCGCACGGTTCCGCAACGAAGTGCGCATCGCGCGGCAGGTCTCGCATCCCAATGTCTGCCGCGTGTACGATATCGGCGAAGCCGAGGGCTCCACCTATCTATCGATGGAATACGTGGATGGCGAGGATCTGGCCTCGCTGCTGCGGCGCATCGGGCGTTTGCCGCAGGACAAGGCGCTGGAGATCGCCCGCCAGCTCTGCGCCGGACTGGCCGCCGCGCACGACAAAGGCGTGCTGCACCGCGATCTGAAGCCGGGCAACATCATGCTCGACGGGCAAGGCCGGTTGCGCATTACCGACTTCGGCCTGGCGGGAGTGGCCGGTGAAGTAAAGGACATAGGCAGCGGAACGCGCGGGTACATGGCGCCGGAGCAGCAATCCGGCCAGGAGGTCACGGCGCGCAGCGACATTTATGCGCTGGGCTTGGTTCTGCACGAGGTTTTCACCGGGAAATGCCCCTCGCCGGATTCGACTCACCCGGAGCTGGCGCCGGAGGTGGATCGGGTGATCCGCCGCTGCCTGGCCGAGGATCCGGCGAAGCGCCCGGCTTCGGCGCTGCAAGTTGCGGCGGCACTGCCGGGAGGGGATCCTCTGGCCGCCGCGCTGGCGGCGGGGGAAACGCCGTCGCCCGAGATGGTCGCCGCCGCGGGAGAATCCGAAGGCCTGCATCCGGCAATCGCATGGGCCTTGCTGGCAGGGGTCATTGTGGCGGTCACCGCAACGATTCTGCTGAATGCACAAGCCAAGCTCTACCGGCGCGTGCCGCTTGAAAAAACTCCGGAGGTGCTTGCCGAGCGCGCCCGGAGTATTCTGCAGAGCGCCGGTTACTCCGAGCCGCCGGCGGATACGGCGATCGGATTCTACGAGGGGAACGATTTTCTGCGCTATGTCGCGGAACACGACAGATCCAAGACGCGTTGGGACAACCTGGAGACCGGGGCGTTCGTGTTTTGGTATCGCGGTAGCCCCGGCCCGCTGTTGAACCAATCCCTCATCAGCAATGCACCCGTAGGGGCATCCGTATGGACGGACGACCCGCCGTTGGTTGTGCCCGGCATGACCCTGGTCAGCCTCAATCCGCTCGGCCGCCTCACTCAGTTAATCGCAGTTCCTCCACAGTTTGAGAAACCGACAGGCGCAGCGACGCCACCCGACTGGGCGCCGCTGTTCTCCGCCGCGGGGCTCGATCCGTCCAAATGGCTGCCCGCGCAGCCGGCCTGGACACCTCCCGTTTATGGCGACGCGCGGGCTGCGTGGACCGGATCCCTGGCCGAGCGCCCCAGTATCCCGATGCGGATTGAGGCCGCGGCATACCGGGGCAAGCCCGTCTACTTCGAGTTGATTGGTCCTTGGACCCACGTGGCACGACTGCAGCCGGCTCAGCCGACCACCCGCGAAAGGGTGTCTCTGGCGATTGGAATCGTTTGGCTATTTTCGATGCTGGGGGGCGGCGCCATGCTCGCACGACGAAACCTGCGCCTTGGCCGCGGGGATCGCCGCGGGGCTTCTCGTCTGGCCGCTGTAGTTTTTGCGGCCGCGGTGCCGCCCTACGTGGTCGAGCATCACGTTCCGAACTCCTCCGAACTCGTGCTCTTCATGGAGTTCCTGGCCTGGGGCCTTGCCCGGTGCTGTTTCCTCTGGGCCCTCTATATTGCCTTGGAGCCCTATGTGCGCCGCCGTTGGCCTGCCACGCTGGTCTCCTGGAGCCGCTTGCTGGCGGGAGGCCTCCGGGATCCACTCGTGGGACGCGACGTGCTTGTAGGTTGTCTTTTCGGCGCGTGCTTGACCCTGCTTTCCAGAGCCGCGTGGTTTGTGCCCGCCTGGCTCGGCGAGCTTCCGACGCAGCCTCTATCCGGTCCGCAATTGCAGTTTCTGGGCGCGCGAACGATCATTGCCTCTATGTCGTTCGGATTGGTCTTTTCGCTTTTTATCGCGTTTGCGTTTCTCTTTATCCTGTTTCTTTTTCGGGCCTTGCTGCGCAAGGACTGGGCGGCAGCGATCCCCTTTGTGCTCTTGACCACGTTCTCGTTCTCGTTAGGCTCCCCGAACTTGTTCGCTGGGGCGAGACAGTCTACCGCCGCTGCCTTGGTGAACGGGCTGGTCCTTATGATCTTTAATGGGACGGCTGTGTTGTTGGTGATCCGCTTCGGCTTGCTGGCTGAAGCGGCCACTTTTTTCTTCCAGGTGTTTCTCCTGGAGAACTTTCCCCTGACGACCGAAGCGTCTGCCTGGTACGCGGGCATCGGTCTGGCCGGGATTCTGCTCATGGCCGCGATGGCGTTCTACGCCTTCTACACCTCACTGGGGGGGCGACCCGTTTTCGGAGGCGCGGTCCTCGAAGAGTGAGCCCGTTGTGATGGTGTTCTTGTGCAAGATCGAGAAGGTAGAATCCGCCGCCCACCATTGGCTGCGCCGTTGATATCGGCACCTGCGTCAATGGCGTTTAGAGAGGGGATCACGCGCTACTCGGAAACTGAACCGCACCGCCTCCTCAGTCCACCACCGCCTCGATCGTTCCCGGCGCGTTGCCTTCGAAGCGGTTGTTTACGAAGATGAACGCGGCGCGTTTTTTGTCGCGCGCCCAGGCGATCAGGTCGCGGATCGCTTGGCGGCCTTCCGGGTTGGGGTCCTTGATCTGCTCGTAGGGCGAGAACAACTCGACCGCGTCCGCATAGGCCCGGCCCTGCCGCAGCAGCGCCCGGCAGACCGTGAAATCCGTCGTGAACGCATCCGGCATTTGTATCTGGCGGCCCAGTTCGGGCATGCGCCCCCAGGCGTTGAAGACGTGCGCCACGCCGTGGCTCTTCAGGCATT
>DATNLV010000397.1:0-4214 GCA_035602665.1 Bryobacteraceae bacterium
TTCTCTCAAGAATGTTCGGACGGCACGACGGTCGAATGATTCATCGATTGGACGCGTGTGCGACCTTACAGTTCTCGTAGCCCGCCGCTGCTCAAAACAAGGGGCTCAGGCCCGCCTTTTTGCGCCAGGAAGTAGCTAGCCGCGGGCAGCTGTCAGCCATCACCTGTCAGCGATCAGCCAAAACCGGGGCCGGCGCCAGTGGCCTCACAGCCGGGACCCTGCGGCAGCCACGGGCCCCTCTGCCTTCGCGCTATTCTGGAATCAAGCGCTGACATGTTATTGGCTGACAATATGCTCCAGATCAAGGCTCCGTCCGTGGACGACCTGAACCCTCAGGAGACCGCGGAGTGGGTGGAGGCGTTCGCCCAGATCCTCGATGAGGCCGGGCCCGACCGCGCCGCCTTCCTGTTGAACCGGCTGGCCGACCGCGCGCGGGCCTCCGGCGCCGCGCCGCAATACGCCGTCAACACGCCCTACGTGAATACCATTCCGGTCGAGGAGCAGGTGCCGTTTCCGGGCGACCGCGCCCTGGAGCGCCGGCTCAAGAGCCTGATCCGCTGGAACGCGCTGGCGATGGTGGTGCGCGCCAACAAGTACGACCCGGGTATCGGAGGGCACATCTCGAGCTACGCCTCGCTGGCGACGCTGGTGGAGGTCGGCTTCAACCACTTCTTCCGCGGCTCCTACGGCGACGAGCCGGGCGACCTGGTCTACCTGCAGGGTCACTCCGCGCCTGGCTACTACGCGCGCGCGTATCTGGAAGGCCGGCTCAACGAGGAGCATCTGCGCAATTTCCGCCACGAGTTGCGGGACCATCCCGGGCTTTCTTCTTATCCCCACCCCTGGCTGATGCCGGAGTTCTGGCAGTTCCCTACGGTTTCGATGGGACTGGGCCCCATCAACGCGATCTACCAGGCGCGCTTCATGCGCTACCTGGAGAACCGCGGCCTGCTCAAGCCCACGCCGCGAAAAGTCTGGGCCTTCCTGGGTGACGGCGAAACGGACGAGCCGGAATCGACCGGCGCCATCCGCATCGCGGCCAACGAGAAGCTCGACAACCTGATCTTCGTGATCAACTGCAACCTGCAGCGCCTGGATGGGCCGGTGCGCGGCAACGGCAAGATGATCCAGGAGCTCGAGGCCATCTTCGCGGGCGCGAAGTGGAACGTCATCAAGGTCGTGTGGGGCTCGGACTGGGACGAGCTGCTGGCCCGCGACCAGACCGGCCTGCTGATGAAGCGCATGAACGAATGTCTGGACGGCGACTACCAGACCTTCGTCGCGCGCGGCGGCGCCTACATCCGCAAGGAATTCTTCGGCAAGTACCCGGAACTGCTGGACCTGGTGGCGCACTACACGGACGACCAGCTTGCCCGGCTCCGCCGCGGCGGGCACGATCCGGAGAAGGTCTACAACGCCTACAAGCGCGCGGTGGAACACGAGGGCGGCCCCACGGTCGTCCTGGCCAAGACCATCAAAGGCTACGGACTGGGCGAGGCCGGCGAAGGCCGCAACATCACCCACCAGCAGAAGAAGCTGAACGAGCAGGAGATGGAATACTTCTGCCATCGCTTCGAGATTCCCATCACGCACGAGAACATCCACGACGTCGCCTTCTACCGCCCGCCCGAAGACGCGCCGGAGATGCACTACATGCACGAGCGGCGCGCGGAGCTGGGCGGATACCTGCCCGAGCGTAAGGTGAAGCGCATCGAGATGGAAGCTCCGCCGCTCGACTACTTTTCGGAAACGCTGACCGGCTCGGCCGGGCGCGAAGTCTCGACTACCATGGCCTTCGTGCGGGCCATGACCCTGCTGCTGCGGCACCCCAAGATCGGCCACTACGTGGTGCCCATCATCCCGGACGAAGCGCGAACGTTCGGCATGGAATCGCTGTTCCGGCAGATCGGCATCTATGCCAGCCAGGGCCAGCTCTACCATCCGGTGGACCAGGAGATGTTCCTGTACTATCGCGAGGTGAAGGACGGCCAGATCCTGGAGGAAGGGATCACCGAAGCCGGAGCGATGGCGTCGTTCACCGCGGCGGGCACCGCCTACGGCAATTTCGGCCTGCCCATGATCCCGCTGTATACCTATTACTCGATGTTTGGGTTGCAGCGCATGGGCGACCTGCTGTGGGCGTTCGGCGATTCCCGCGGCAAGGGGTTCATCGTTGGGGCGACGGCCGGCCGCACTACTCTGAACGGCGAGGGCCTGCAGCACCAGGACGGCCACAGCCATCTGCTGATGAGCGTGCTGCCTACCTGCGTGGCCTACGACCCGGCCTACGCCTACGAGATCGCCGTCATTATGCAGGACGGCTTGCGGCGCATGTACCAGGAGAACGAAGACATCTTCTATTACATGACCGTCTACAACGAGAACTATGCCCAGCCGCCCATGCCCGAAGGCGCGGCCGAGGGGATACTCAAGGGGATCTATCGTTTCAAGGCGGCGGAGGGCGGCCCGGCGGCGATGCAGCTTTTCGGCAGCGGTCCGATGCTGAACGAGGCCGTCAAGGCCCAGCAGATGTTGGCGGAGAAGTACGGGATCGCGGCCGACGTCTGGAGCGTGACCAGCTACAGTGAGCTGCGTCGCGAGGCGCTGGCGGTGGATCGCTGGAACCGCCTGCATCCGGCCGAGCCGGTACGGCGGCCCTACATCCGGCAGGTCCTCGAAGGCACACAGGGGCCCGTGGTTGCCTCGTCGGATTACATGAAGGCGGTGGCCGACCAGATCGCTCCCTGGCTCGACGGCCGGCTGGTGGCGCTCGGAACCGACGGCTTTGGCCGCAGCGAGAATCGCGAGCACCTGCGCGATTTCTTCGAGGTGAGCGCGAAACATATCGTTGCCGCCACGCTTTCGCGCCTGGCCCGCGAAGGCAAGTTCGATGCCGCCCGGGCAGCTCAAGCGCTCGCCGACCTCGGCGTCAACCCTGAGCTTCCGGATCCCGCGAGGCGCTAGAGCAGCTATCAGCCTTCAGCTATCAGCTGTCAGCTCCGGAGGGCTAAGCCGATGGATGTTCCGATGTTCGGCGAGTCCGATGTGCAGCGGCTGCTCCCAATGCGGGACGCGGTCGCTCTGATGCGGCAAGTCTTCGAGGACCTGGGGACGGGCCAGGCTCAGAACCTTCCGCGCCGCCGGCTCCGGGTGCCCTCCGGCGCGATGTTGCACATGCTGGCGGGTAGCTTCGGCCCTTACTTCGGCACCAAGGTCTACTCCAGCCATCCGCGGCATGGGGCGCACTTCCTGGTGGTGTTGTATGCCGCGGAAGACGCCCGGCCGCTGGCGATGTTCGAGGCCAATGCCCTGGGACAGATCCGCACCGGGGCCGCGAGCGGCTTCGCCACCGATCTGCTGGCCAAGCCCGATGCCCGGGAGCTGGCGGTCATCGGCACCGGGTTCCAGGCCCGCAGCCAGGTGGAGGCCATGCTGGTGGTGCGGCCGTTCCGCCGCGTCCGCGTCTGGAGCCGCGATCCCGAGCGCCGCGTCCGCTTCGCCCGCGAGTGTTCAGAAGCCTACGGCGTGGCCGTCGAAGCGGTGGATTCGGCGGAGGATGCCGTCCGCGGGGCGGACGTGATCGTCACCGCAACGGCGGCCAGGGACCCCGTCCTCGAAGCAGCATGGGTAGCCCCGGGGGCGCACGTGAACGCCATCGGATCGAACAACCCGTCGCGCCGCGAACTGCCGTCGGAACTGGTCCTTGCCGCTGGACTGATCGCTGTGGATTCCATCGAGCAGGCGCGCATGGAATCCGGCGATCTGATCCTGGCGCTCGATGAGCATGGCTGGACCAGCCCGCGCCTGGTGGAACTCGCGGATCTGGCCGCAGGCAAGCGGATCTGGAACCGCACCGACGCCCCGACCATCTTCAAGTCCAACGGCTTGGGAGTGGAGGACGTGGCGGCGGCCGGGTTTGTCTACGAGCGGGCGGTCAACGCGCAAGCTCAGCCAGCACTGCGTACGTCGGTTCCGTAAGCCGCGCCATGTTTACAGATGCGGAACTCCCAGAGTTTCGCGGTGTCTAAATGAACATGGCCGCGTGGACTCGTGGGGTAGGACTGGCTCTGATCCTGCTCGGAATCGGCTGGTATGGCGTCTGGTCCCGCTGGGCATACGCTCGCATATGGCGACCCCTCGACGCACCTGTTTCTCTGTCGCCGGGCCACATCCGCAGCCCCGAGTTCGAGATCAACACGCAAAGCCTCTACCGG
>DATNLV010000403.1:0-5359 GCA_035602665.1 Bryobacteraceae bacterium
GCCTTCGGCGCAAAGGGTTTCCCACAATTCGGTTACGGCTGCGCGGTGTTCATGCAGTCGGACATCGTCGACTTCCAGCGCCAGGGCTGGAAGGCCGAAGAGATCATGGCCGGCCTGTGCAACGTGCTGCCGAAGAACATCTGGCTCTACGTTTCGCAGATTCCCAACATCTCGGCCATTGGGACGCGGTTCCTGCTGCAGGGCGGGACGCAGTACAACCTGGCGGCGGTGAAGACGCAGGTGGATTTCATCGAGTCGCGGTTCAAAGGCAAGGACACGCAGCCCGATGTGATCGTCCACAAGTACTGCGGCGAAGCGGGTGCCATCGGCGCGGCTCTCGAAGCGGGCCGGCTCTTCGACCGCGGGCGCCAGACCAGCTTCATCGGCATGGAAGCCGTGAAGGAGATCAGTTACAAGACCACGCGCAGCGAGGAAACGCGCTGCTACTTCTGCAAGAACAACTGCCTGCGCACGTTCATCGACGTGAAGACGCCGAAGCTCACGGCCATACAGCCTGTGAACTCGAAGGTGCCGCTGGAATCGGGCTCTCAGCGGCTGATCATCGCCACCTGCGAGAAGGGCACGGTGGAAGACGTCGATCACATGCGCTCCATCAAGGGTGAGATCGACCGCATCAAAGAGGCTAACCCGAACTTCGCCGAGATCGCCGCGCGCGCCGTCTTCCGCATTCCCAACGCTCCGAACGTCTCCGACCCGCCGCCGCGATTCCTGCTTACGCCGTCGCAGAAGAAGCGCGCCGAGCTGGTGAAGAAGCGCGCGAAGATCCGCATCGGCATGCCGCGCGTGCTCAACATGTACTCTTCGGCGCCGCTGTTCACGGGCTATTTCGCGTCGCTGGGCGTGCAGCCGCAGAACATGGTGTTCTCGGATTTCACAACCGAAGATCTCTACAAGGAAGGCGCCAAGCGCGGTGCGATCGATCCCTGCTTCCCGTCGAAGCTCGGCATTCCGCACATACACAACCTGCTGATGACGCACCACGCCAAGAAGCCGCTCGACTACATCTTCTTCCCGGTGATCGACGATCTGACCAGCGACTTGAAGTGCGCCGCGGCGCACCGCTC
Source organism: Bryobacteraceae bacterium (assembly GCA_035602665.1). GTDB lineage: Bacteria > Acidobacteriota > Terriglobia > Bryobacterales > Bryobacteraceae > DASWZN01. The sequence continues at coordinate 1,086 of DATNLV010000403.1, forward strand.
CTGCCCCACCGTGGCGTCGACTCCGGAGGCCGTGAAGGCGGCGTTCACCAAGGAAGGCGACGTCTTCAAGGAGAAGGGCGTCGTTTATCTGGACACGTTCGTCAACCTGGCGAACCCGGCGATGCTCGAGCGGCAGATGTACGAGGAGTTCAAAGATATTTTCGGGCTCTCACCCGAGGAGAACGCGCGCGCCGTCGAGCAGGGCTACAAGACGCTGGCCGACTTCAGCCGCAACCTGCGAAAGCAGGCGCGCGAAGTGCTCGACCAGCTCGAGCGCGAGGAACGCATCGGCGTGGTGATGCTGGGACGCCCGTATCACAACGACCCTGGCATCAACCACGACATCCTCGAAGAGTTCCAGAAGATCGGCTATCCGGTCTTCACACAGGACTCGCTGCCCATCGACGAAGACATACTCGAGCGGCTCTTCGGCGAGGAGGTCCGCGCCGGCGACATCCCGGACGCGATGGCGGTCACCGACGTGTGGAAGAATTCCTACAGCGAGAACACGTCGCGCAAGGTGTGGGCGGCCAAGTATGTGGCGCGCCATCCGAACCTGGTCGCGCTCGAGCTTTCGAACTTCAAGTGCGGGCACGACGCGCCGATCTACACCGTGGTGGAGGAGATCGTCGAGCACTCCGGCACGCCCTACTTCTGCTTCAAGGACATCGACGAGAACAAGCCGTCGGGCTCGATCAAGATCCGCGTCGAAACCATCGCCTACTTCCTGAGCCGCTATCGTGAGGACCTGGTGGACGCCAAGAACAAGAAGACCGACATCGAGCGCCAGCTCGCCGAGTTCGAGGCGCGTATCCGCCGCGAAGCTCTGCGCAAGCGGCTCGAATCGATCAACAGCGATGAGCGGATCGGCCGTGCGTTCGAGGGCGGGCACCTGCCTAAGATCGACGTAACGCTGGCGACCCTGGCCAACAGCCGGCCGGCGGCGTAACGCGGCGCCCACGCGAGGTACGATGGGGACATGCGTGCGTTAGCGGTTGTTCTCGTCGGGGTGGGCGTTTGCGCGGCTGCTGATCGCGGCGGATTCGAGCCGCTCGATAAATGGAAGGCGGCGGTGCTGGCCGGCGACCAGACCGCGCTCCGCGCCCTTTACATTTCAGGCTCCGGTGCGTTCGCGCAGACGCCGGAAGGCAGGACCGACGACCCGGCAACCGAGGAGCCGGCGTTCTGGTCCGGCCTCAAGGCGCAGGGCCTGGTCGCGATGAACGCCAAAGTTCTGGAGGAGCAAGCGAAGCCGGATTCGACGCGGCTGGTGCTCCGTGTCGAGATGACCTTCCGTCCCGGTAGCGCGATCGAGCGGGGCATGGTGGGCGCGCACCAGGTCTGGGTGCTGCGCGACGGCGCGTGGCGCGTCATCGCGACAGGGCGGAGCGAACTGCGCCCGCTGCCTGTGATCCGGCTTCCGCAGCCCACAAAGCCCAACACCAGAATCTATCCCGACCCCGCGGAAGCACCCGCCGAGTTGAAAGTGGCGCTCGCCGCCGCGAAGACAGATCACAAACGCGTGCTGGTGATCTTCGGCGCCAACTGGTGTTACGACTGTCACGTTCTCGACACGACGCTCAAATCTCCCCAGGTGGCTCCGCTGGTGGCGGCGAGCTACCACGTCCTGCACATCAACATCGGCGACGAGGACAAGAACACGGATCTGGCGGAGCGATTTCAAGTGCCCCTGAAGAAGGGGATCCCCGGCCTGGCCGTGCTCGATGGCGACGGCCGCGTGGTCACCAGTTTGAAGAACGGCGAATTCGAGTCCGCCGCGAAAATCGGCATGAGCGATGTGACGGGCTTCCTGGAGCGCTGGAAACCCGGAACGGCGAACTGAACCGCACCCAAGTCACCGCACCGACTCGAATGGATTGCCGCTCGGCTCCGCCTGATACGGCGTCAGGCGCGGCGGCCAGTCGTCCGGCTCGATGAGCCACGCGGTGCGGTCGGGGTAGTAGCGCAGAAGCTTCTCGTTCTCGACCGAGCCGAGGTCGAGCGCCCAAACCACACGCGCGCGGTCGATGTCGGCGGCGTTCTGTATCCAGGTGCGGAAGCGGTGCCGCGGCCAGTAGCGGACAAACACCAGCTGCCTGCCCGGAGCCTGAGCCAGGCGCTGGTTGATTCGGATTCGCCCCTGTGGATCGCCCCAACTGATGTAGTCCCAGGTTTCGTATTGGCCGAGGCCCATCAGAAAGCGCGGGGTCGCCGTGGCGTGGAGTCCGTACCAGATCCCGAAATGAGCCGCCGACAGCAGCAGGATCACGCCGGCGGCCTGCCGACCCGCGGGTCTCCACGCGCTCAGCCGCTCCAGGCCTTTCACGCACATCAGCACGCACAGGCACGTGATCGCAGCAACGTAGTGCGGGTGAAAGTAGGGATCGAAATTGGTCCCGAGAGCATACACCAGCAGGCACAGCAGCACCCACAGAAAACGGTATTGGCGCACGCACGCGAGAAAGACCGGCAGCGCCAGGTAGAGCGCGGGCAGGAAGAAGAAGCGATAGTAGCGAACGCTGTTGCCGAGAAGTCCCACATAGCCTTCGAGGGTCAGAGGCTGGTCGCCGTGAATGGTGACTTCGGCGCGATAGCCCTGTTCCTGTTCCATGGTCAGCGGCCGGTGCGGCACGGGATTCGGTTGAAACGTGAACGTCTGCGGGATGCCGTACTGGTAGCGGCTGAGCTGGTAGGGAAGCGTGGTCCAACTGCCGGTGACCGCTTTGTTCTGGAACAGAATCAGCGGGACGACGGGCGACGCCGCCAGCGCGGCGACCGCGGCCGTGCGAATCAAGCGGCGCCACTCGTCCGGCTTACGGAGCGCCGGCAGGAAGAACAGCATCACTCCCAGAACCAGGAAGATCGATTCAAACGGGCGGGTGATCCCTTGTAGAGCGATGCCCGCGCCGAGCAGCACGGCATCCCTGGTCCGCCAGCCATCGCGCAGCCGCGGCAGAGCGCCGAACACCAGGCATCCCGAACACGCCGCCACCGCGCCGCCCCAGTAGCAGTTCATCCACTGGCTCAGCGGACCGAACTCGACCACCGCGACGAGGCCCCCGACGAACGCCCACAGCGGCGAGATCCACGCCCGCAGCATCCAGTAGCACAGCGCGCACAGCGCGGCCCCCGACAGAACCACGCCGGCCCACGGGAGTCCGAACATCAACTGTCCGATGGCCAGGACAATGCCTTGCCCCAGCGGATACATGGAACTGTAAGTGGGCTCCTGCAGCGTGAAGACACCTTCGAAGAACTGGTGCAGCGCGTGCGGCGGATTGGCCAGCCGGAAATGCGCCAGTGTGTCGCCCAGCAGGATGTAGCTGAAGTCGTCGGCGCCGCTTGGCGTAGGGACCGGATGCAGGGGCAGCAGCGCCAACCGCAGCGCGACGGGGAGAACCGCCAGAACCAGCATCGCCCATCCCGGCCTCGCCGCCAGCCTGCGCAAGAGCGGTTCAATCCAACTCCTGGTCAGCACCAGCGCGACGAGCATCGCGGCCACCGCCAGTTCGACGAAATCGCTCGCGCCGAAGCCGATGGGATTGTAGAGCGGTAGAAAGGAGCGGAAGAGATACTCAATCATGGCGAGACGCTGTCACTCGCCAGTATAAACGCAGGTGTACACAGTCGGAGGCATTACTGGCGCATAGTCCAGCTCGCGCTGCCGCAGTGCTTGCATCCCCGGGCCGTAGCGGGCAGCGCCTCGCCGCACCGCAGGCAGTACACCGTGAGCCCCTTGGCCCGATTTCTGGCGCGATAGAACCGATAGCCGAAGATCCCCGCCAGGCAGGTCGCCCCCAAACCGACGCCGGCCATCAGCCCTACGCTTTCGACCACCACCACAGCCGCCAGAAGAGCCGCGACTGCGATGAGCCACAATCGTACGCCACCCATTAGGCTCATTATGGAGCACGCGTGAGCAGGACGACTTCGGCGTTCAATCCCCGCAGCCTGTCGATGACGGCGAGCACATCCTTCCATTCCATGTCCCCATCGCCCTCGACATACACCGGCCAATCCGGCGGCCGGCGGCCGAGTTCCTCGCGCAGCAGCGAGTCAATCTGCTCCGTGGAGACAGGCTGCCAGTTCACGTAGAAACGCGCCGGCTCGCGGCCGCGGCGTTCGACTCGGACGAGCAGCGGTTGAATTCCGGGGCTCGGTTGGGCAGATACTCCCGGCCTCAGGATGCGGATTCTTATGCCCTTGGAGGTTTCTAGGGGGCTCATGGTCAGGAACACAATTAGGAAAATGAGAGTGAGCTGGAGCGGGATAAG
>DATNLV010000407.1:0-9293 GCA_035602665.1 Bryobacteraceae bacterium
TACGTCCCACATGCTGGACTACAAGTACGATCTGGGTCTGGCGATGGACGGGGACGCGGACCGCATCGCCATCGTGGATGAGCGCGGCGAATACATCCCCATCAACGACGTTCTGGTGCTGCTCTATTGGTACCTGCACGAGGTGCGCGGGGAGCGGGGCGGCGTGGTCCGAAATCTCGCGACCACGCACTTGCTGGACCGGCTGGCGGCCAAGCTGGGCGAGAAATGCTATGAAGTCCCGGTGGGCTTCAAGCAGATCACGGCGGCGATGGAGGAGCACAACGCCCTGCTGGGCGGCGAGTCGTCGGGCGGGCTGACCATACGCGGCCACATCCTGGGCAAAGACGGCATCTTCGCTTCCGCCCTGGTGGTGGAGATGCTGGCGCGCACGGGCCAGCGAATCTCTCCGCTGCTCGAACGGGTGCGGGAAATCACGGGCCGGCTCTACGATTTCGAGGAGAGCCTGCCGGCCACGCCGGAGATGCGGATCGTGGTTCCGCGGAGGCTGAAGGAAGCGCCCTGCGGCCACATCGGGCCGTATCCTGTGATCGGGGTATCGCACATGGACGGCACGAAGCTGACGCTAGAGAACGACAACTGGGCGCTGCTGCGGTTCTCCGGGACCGAGCCGGTGCTGCGGCTCGCGGTGGAAGCCGATACGCCGGTGAAGGCGCAGGAACTGCTGCGCTGGCTGAGGCAGTTTGTGTCGGTTTGAGGTGAGACTTGCGCTACGGGTACTTCGATAACGAGAACAGAGAGTACGTGATCGAGCGGCCGGATGTCCCGGTGTCCTGGACCAACTACCTGGGGGTGCGCGACCTGTGCACGGTGATCTCGCACAATGCCGGCGGATACTCCTTCTACCAGAACGCCGAGCACAAGCGGGTCACACGCTTCCGCGCCAACGGCGTTCCGCTGGACAGGCCGGGGCGCTACGTCTACCTGCGCGACGACGACACGGGCGAGTATTGGTCCATCTCCTGGCAGCCCGTGGGCAAGGACCTGGTGAAGGCGCGCTACCAGTGCCGGCACGGTCTTTCGTATTCGAAGTTCTCCTGCGACTACCAGGATCTGCACGCGGAGCAGACCGTATTCATCCCTATTGAGGACGATGCCGAGGTATGGGATGTGCGCATCGGGAACACGGGCTCGCGCGAGCGCCACATCAGCGTGTTCTCGTACGTGGAGTTTTCGTTCCACCATATCGAAATCGACAACCAGAACTTGCAGATGAGCCTCTATGCAGCGGGGGCGAACTGCGAAGACGGCATCATCGAATACGATTTCTTTTACGAGCCGTGGACTTTTCACTACTTCGCGTCGAGCTTCGAGCCGGACGGCTTCGACTGCGTGCGCGACCGGTTCCTGGGGAGCTACCGGACGGAGACGAATCCAGTGGCGGTCGAGCGTGGGCAGTGCGACGGCAGCTCCGAGCTGGGCGGCAATCACTGCGGTGCGCTGCACAAGCGGCTGACGCTCGCGCCGGGCGAAGAGGCGCGGCTTGTCCTTCTGCTGGGCGTGGGGCCGCGCGCGAAGGGGCGCGAGGTCAAGGCCAAGTATTCGGACCTGGCGGAAGTGGACCGGGCGTTCGCGGCGCTGGGGTCGTACTGGGACAAGAAGCTCGCGGCGTTCCAGTGCAAGACTCCGCACCCGGCGCTCGACACCATGATCAACACCTGGACGCTGTACCAGGCGGAGACGTGCGTGGTGTGGTCGCGGTTTGCGTCGTTTATTGAGGTGGGCGGGCGCACCGGCCTGGGATATCGCGACACGTCGCAGGACGTCATGAGCGTGGTGCACACCAATCCCGCGAAGTGCCGGCAGCGGATCATCGAGCTGCTGAAAGGGCAGGTGAGCCAGGGCTACGGGCTGCACCTGTTCGACCCGGACTGGTTCGATCCCGAGAAGCAGAAGGCGCCCACGTTCAAATCGCCAACGGTGACGCGGACGCCGGAGCGCAAGAGCCTGATTCACGGCCTCGAAGACGTGTGCTCGGACGATGCGCTCTGGCTGGTGGTCACGGTCTGCGAGTACGTGAAAGAGACCGGCGACGAAGCGCTGTTCGGGGAGGTGGTTCCGTTCGCGGATCAGGACGAGGCCACCGTCTACCACCATCTCAAGCGCGCGCTCGATTTCTCCGCGCGACAGGTCGGGGCGAACGGCATCTGCAAGGGACTTCGCGCGGACTGGAACGACTGCCTGAACCTGGGCGGCGGGGAAAGCGCGATGGTGTCCTTCATGCATCACTGGGCGCTGCGCGCTTTCGTCGAAGCGGCGGAGCACCTGGGCTGCGAGCAGGACGCGCACGAATACTGCGTGCTGGCGGACAAGGTCAGAGCGGCGTGCGCGAGAGAGCTGTGGGATGGCGAGTGGTACCTGCGTGGCTTCACCTCTAAGGGCGTCAAGATCGGCACGCGGGAGAGCGAGGAAGGCAAGGTCTTCATCGAAAGCAATACCTGGGCCGTGCTCTCCGATGCGGCGTCACCGGAGCGCGCCCGGATGGCGATGGATGCGGTGGACCAGCACCTCTACTCGCCGTACGGCATACACCTGCTGTGGCCGGCGTTCTCGAAGCCGGATGACGATATCGGCTTCGTGACGCGCGTCTACAAGGGCATCAAGGAGAACGCGGCCATCTTCAGCCATCCCAATCCCTGGGCCGTTATCGCCGAATGCAAGCTCGGACGCGGCGAGCGGGCGATGAAGTTCTACGACTCGCTGCTGCCGGCGAATCAGAACGACATGATTGAGATCCGCGAGGCGGAGCCGTACTCGTATTGCCAGTTCGTGATGGGGCAGGACCACACGGCGTTCGGGCGGGCGCGGCATCCGTGGCTCACCGGCAGCGGCGGCTGGAACTATACCGCGGCGACGCGCTGGATACTGGGAGTGCGGCTGAGCTTTGACGGAATGATCGTCGATCCGTGCATTCCGGCAGCGTGGAAAGGCTTCCAGGTGACGCGCGAGTGGCGTGGCGCGCGGTTCGAGATCACGGTGAAGAATCCCGCCGGAGTGCAGAAGGGCGTGCGGTCGCTTACGCTGAATGGTGAGCCGGTTGAGGGCGCGATACCGCCCCAGCCGGCGGGTTCTGTGAACCGAGTCAGCGTGGTGATGGGATGATCGCATTGTGGGGCAGGATGGTATCCTGCGCGCCGGTTGCGAACCGGCGCCCGGCCGACCTGTTGAGCAGAGACTTGCAGGCGGGTTGCCAACCCGCCGCAGGTTTGACAACCTGCCCCACAACTCAACTAATTGGCATTTGGCGTGGATTCAGGTTCGCTGGGTTGGTGTTCCTCTTCGCACTGATGGCAAACGCACAGCGGGTCAACATGGCGTATTTCTACAACGGGGACGATGGGTACTCTCCCAAGAACATCGCCACAAGCGGCGCGGCGGCCCGCATCACGCACCTGATGTACGCATTCGGCAAGCCGACGGCCACCGGCTGTGCCGTTTCGGAGCGCCAGGCCGACTATGAGAAACGGTATGACGCCGCGGATAGCGTGGATGGCAAGGCCGACAGCGCGGAGCCACACGCCGTGCGCGGCAACTTCGGTCAATTGCTGAGGTTGAAGGCGGCGTACCCGCGGCTGAAGGTGCTCATCTCGCTGGGAGGCTGGACGCTCTCCTCCCATTTCTCGGAGGCAGCCTCGACCGCGGCTTCGCGCCAGGCTTTCGTGGCCTCCTGCATCGGGCTGTTCATCAAAGGCGACCTGGGGAGCGGCCGGTCGATTGCCGGCCTGTTCGACGGGATCGACGTCGATTGGGAATACCCGGGCGCGTGCGGAAACACGTGCGCTTTCTCGGCGGCCGATCCGCAGAACTTCACGGCGCTGCTGGCGGAGTTCCGGCGTCAGCTCGATCGGCTGGACAAGCGCTACCTGCTCACGATCGCGGCGCCGGCAGGGCACGAGCAGTACTCGCTCCTCGATCTCAACGGAATTCATCCGTACCTCAACTACATCAACCTGATGGCGTACGACTTGCACGGGGCGTGGGAGAAGACTACCAATCACCTCGCGCCGCTTTACGCCAATCCGGCGGAGCCGGCCGAAACCGCGAACCGGACCGTCGACCGCGCGGTGACAGACTACCTGGCGGGCGGCGTTCCGCCGGGGAAGTTGGTGCTGGGTGTGCCGCTTTACGGTCGTGGATGGAAGGGCGTGCCCAACACCAACAACGGTTTGTATCAAACGGCAACGGGGCCCGCGAAGGCAGGCGAGGAAGCCGGCGTCGCCGCGTACCGAGTGCTCAAAGATCTGGGCTACCCGGGATTTCGCGACCCGGTGGCGCAGGCGTATTGGGTCTACAGCGCGGGTACCGACGTGTTCTGGTCATACGACGATCCTGCTTCGTTAGTCAACAAGGCGAACTATATCAAGAGCAAGGGGCTGGCTGGCGCCATGTCGTGGGAATTGAGCAACGACGACGCTTCCGGCACGCTCCTGAGCGCCCTCGCGGACGGCTTGAAGTAGGCGCCTCTCGGAGCGATTCCCATTTCTTGAAGAGCCTACGTTCGGGCGCTGCCGATCCCTCTCAAGAGCCGCCTCGGGCATCCATCGCGGCGCCCCGGCGTGGTGGAGTCACCACCACGAGCTTGTCTGGCTGCGGCGCCATTTCCTCAAAGCAGGCAATGAGTTGCGGACCGGGCGCATTGCGCCTGCGCGTAACTCGGGCGTAACGAACATGTTCCGAACAGCCCGGCAACGGTTTGGAACTGGACATGCCCTTGTGGTCGGCACAGGATTGCGTGTGCAGCGCCTCAGGGGTCTACGGTCGGAGGCTCGGCGGCTCGGGGTAATAACCGCAGGGCACGTTTTGCGTTGGCTGGCGTAGCGACGCACCGGCAGAACAGGGCGCTCCTAACCGAAAGGCGATTAACCGAAAGGAGCTTTAGATGCAACTGAAGCGCTACTCGACATTTTGGATTCTGGCGCTGTGTCTCGTTGCGGCGATGGTTACGGCCATTCCGGCGCGGGCGCAGGACGTCACGGCGGCCATCACCGGCTCGGTCACCGATTCTACCGGGGCGGTGGTGGCGGGCGTCACTGTGACGGCCACCGACCTGGATCGGGGTACGGTATTGACCACCACTAGCGACAGTGGCGGTGTGTACAACCTGGTCCGGCTGCCCGTGGGCCGTTATTCGGTAAAGGTCACCAACCCGGGATTCCAGACTGAGATTCAGCCGAAGGTGGAACTGGAAATCAACCAGGTGGCCAAACTCGATTTCCAGCTCAAGGTTGGAAGTGTTACGGAAACGGTAGAGGTGACCTCAGCGGCTCCGATCCTGCAGACCGAGACGACAACGCTCGGCACGGTGATGCAGTCGGCCGCGATCACCAGCCTGCCGCTCGAAACTCGAAACTACAACCAGCTCGCACTGCTGATGCCCGGAGCGGTTACGACCAGCCCGGGCGCTTTCAATACCGGGCAGGCGACATTCAACTCGGGCCGCCCGTACATCAACGGCAATCGTGAACAGGCGAACTACTACCTGCTGGACGGCATGGAGAACGTGGAATTCGTCGATAACAACGTTGCCTACTCCCCCAATGTGGACGCCATCGAGGAGTTCAACGTGGTCACGAACAATCCCTCGGCGGACTACGGGCAGTTCCTCGGCGGCGTGATCAGCGTGGTCACGAAGTCGGGGACCAATTCCTATCACGGCGACGCGTTTGAGTTTTTCCGCAACGATGCGTTGAACGCCAACGAGTGGTCGCGGAACTTCAGCACCGACCCCAACGTCAGCGGCAGCCCGCAGAAGCTGCGCTGGAACGAATTCGGCGGGACCATCGGCGGCCCGATCCAGAAGAACAAGCTGTTCTTCTTTGGCGACTACCAGGGCTCGCGCTTCGATCACCCGACCACGGTCGGCACCCTCAACACCTTCACGGCGGCTGAAGACGGCCTGAACTTCACGGATCTGGGAGTCGCGCTGCACTACCCGGGCACGAACGTACCCATGCCGTCGAACCTCAACAACGCGGCGAAATGCGGCGCGGGGCAGAAGATGGGCGTGGATCCTTGCATCACCCTCAGCCCGACCGCTCTGAACATCATGAAGGCGCTTCCGCAGGCCACCGGCACCGCCACGAGCAACAACGTGCCGAATTCGGAGCACGATTTCATCAACGGCGATCAGGGCGACGTGAAGGTCGATTGGACCCCGACCGACCGCGATCGTCTGTCGGTGCGGTACTCGCAGCAGAACGTCGTGCAGCAGTTCGTGAACAGCACGGCGGCGCTTTACAGCATCAGCGGCAACGAGAGCCTTCCGCTTTGGAACGGGGTCATTAACTACACCCGGACGCTGAAGCCGACCCTGATCAATGCGTTCCGCATCGGGGTGAACTACTTCCCGGCGGAGGGCAACACGCAACCGGCCGTTTCCACCAACCTGGGCGCGCTGGTGCCCGGCGAGCCAACCAACTACCTGCCGGGTTTGTTCTTCTCCGGGGCGCCGGTCGGCGGCGGCCAGAACGGTCCGTTCGCGTTCGGAACGGTCGACGCGCCGGAGATCTTCCACCAGACCTCGATCCTGCTCGAAGATACGGCGATCCTGACCCACGGCGCCCACAACATGAAATTCGGGGCGCAGTTTATCCGTTATCGCAACGACTATGTCCCGGCCACCAGCAGCGACGGCGCGGCGGGGCAGATCGGCTTCAATGGCACTTACACAGGGAACGCGGAAACCGACTTCCTGGTCGGCCTGCCGTTCTACATGGGCTATGGTAAGGGTTACGCCGGAACGGTTGGACAGCGCAACAGCGCCTACGGCGGTTACTTCCAGGACGACTGGAAAGTGCTTCCGAACCTGACCGTGAACCTGGGTGTCCGGTGGCAGGTGTTCACGCCGATCTACGAAGTCGGCAATCGCATGACGAACTTCGGCTTGTACACGGGACAGGTCGAACTCGCCGGGGTGAACGGCAACAGCCGCGCTCTCTACAACCAGTACAACGGCATCGCGAATTTCCTGCCGCGCGCCGGCGTGGCCTGGACCCCGTTCAAAAACACAGTGGTTCGCTCCGCGTTCAGCCGCTCCAGCTTCCAGGAAGGCACCGGTGAGTACAACCGCCTGGCTACGAACGCTCCCTGGAACATTGATCTGGTCGGACAATGGGGAGGCGGCACCAATGGCGCGATCCCGACCGGCCAGGTAACGCTCGATCAGGGCTTCACCGGCCTCGGCTCCACCGGCACCTGCACCGTCGCAAACGTGACGTCCGCTCCCGCGGCTTGCTTCGCGGGGGTCAGAATCCACATGACGACTCCGGATTATCGCCCGGCCGTCTCCAACCAGTGGAACGTCTCCATTCAGCAGCAATTCGGCAACTCGACCACGCTGCAGGCTGCCTACGTGGGACAGCATACCGACCACATGGCGTCGATCATCTTCGCCGGGCAGAAATTCCTCGATTCGCCGGGCGTGATCGGGCCTAGCCCGTACCTCTCCGGCAATCCGGCCTTCCTGGCGGATGGCACAGGCCAGGTGCGGCTCAACGCAAGCTGGGGCGTGGAGAACTACAACGCGCTGCAGATTGCGTTCCAGCAACGGCTCAGCCACGGGCTGTCGTTCCAGGCGAATTACACCTGGTCGAAGTGCCTGACGAATAACTTCGGCTACTACGGAAGGTATGGCGACGCGGCGGCAAGTCAGGCCAGCGCCGACATCGCTTTCCAGTTGAACGCCTACAATATGAACCAGGATTACGGTCTGTGCGACCACGATGTGGTCAACGTATTCAACGGTTACGCCACCTATCAGTTGCCCTACGGCAAGGGCCGCATGTTTGGCAAGGGCGCCAGCCCGGTTATGGATGCGGTACTCGGCGGTTGGGAAGTGAACGCGATCTACACCTTCCATGGTGGCTTCCCGATCTCCATGCTCGACTGGGGCGGGGACGCGGGCACGGGTTCGGCGCAGGGCAGGCCGAACTGCAACGGGCCTTCGATTCCGACTCCTTACCAAAACAATCCGGCGTCCAACGGCGGCGGCTATAAATGGTTCAGCTCGGCCAATATGTCCGATCCGGCCCCCGGCTATTTCGGGAATTGTGGCGTCAGCACGGAGAGGGGCCCTGGCCTGAAGCAGATCGATTTCAGTCTCGGCAAGCAGTTCAACCTCCCGGGCAAGGAAGGCAAGTACCTGGAGTTCCGCGCCGAGGCCATTAACCTTTTCAACACACCGGTTCTGATGGTGAACGGGTATTCAATCGACGTCTTCAATTCGAGCTCCGTTACCGATCCAACGCATAGTGGAACGGGAGTCGTCAATACGTCGCAAGGTGCTCGCAACCTGCAACTCGGTTTGAAGTTCGTGTTCTAGGCTCGCATGGTTCATGAGCGCGGCCCGGTGCCCCAGTGGGTGCCGGGCCGCGCACTTTTTATAAGCTATGATCCGTCACATTTTCTTTTCGATCCTGCTGTTGGCCGTCGCACTGCCGGCTTCGGCCCAGAAAGGCACCACGCCGCCCGCCAGCCCGGCACCTACTCCCGTGCGGGGCGTTTACGATCCTATGCAGGACCCCAGAAAGAACGGGATGGCGGACTCGGGGCCCGCTAGCGCAGCCACCGTCACGAAAGCCGGGGGCGAGATCGTCAGCGTGACGACGCTCGCCGCGCCTCCGGAGGCGCGCGCGGCTTACGACAAGGGTATCCGGGCGTACAACAAACAAAAATGGCCGGAAGCGCAGAAGAACCTGCAGAAGGCTGTCGAGATCTATCCCCAGTTCGCCGCCGCCTGGTACAGCCTCGGTGTGTGCCTGGGATCACAGAATAAGCCCGGCGACGCCGTTGCGGCGTATCGACGGTCCATCGACGCGGACCCGAAATTTCCCGAACCGTACGTGCAGCTCGCCGCCGTGGAAATCAACGACAGCAAGTGGGAAGAGGCGGCGGATGTTAGCGGTAAAGTGATCCACCTGGATCCCCAGCACTTCCCCGAAGCGTATCTCTACAACTCGGTGGCGAACCTTCAGCTGTTGAAGTTCGACGCGGCGGAGCGCAGTGCGCGCGAGGCGATTCGGACGGACACGGAACACAAATATCCGAAGGCGGAGCAGATGCTGGGGCTGGCGCTGGCGAACGAGAAAGACTACGTGGGCGCGAAAAGCCATCTGACGGCGTACCTGGCATTGGAGAAGAACCCCACCGAGCTTGCCCTGGCACGTAAGCAACTCGCCGTGATCGAACAGGCAGCGTCCGACGCCGGCCGCTGAATCACGTGAGCGACACCAGCACTGAACCGCGCGCGTCAGCAAGCGGGCAAGCCGGTTGGCGGG
>DATNLV010000421.1:0-4304 GCA_035602665.1 Bryobacteraceae bacterium
ATCTCGTGGATCACCATCGGAGTCATTGCCATGGTGCGGTTCACCACCACCGCGCCGGTGATGAGTTGGCTGATGCCCCAGGAATGCAACAGCTCCAGGAACCTCTTCGCCGCATAGGCCCCCGTGGCATCGCGCTCCAGCACCATGGAGACGAAATGACACTGCCGGATGGCCGTCCGGAGCATGGACGATCCCGAGCTCGCCGCCGGCAAATCGATCACCACGCTCTCCGCCATGCTGGACGCCGTCCGGATGAGGGCTTCGACCCACGCCGGATCGAGGTCGCCGAACTCTTCCGGCCGCTGCGGACCGAATAACACGCGCAGTCCCAGTGGGAGGGTGCACAGTACGGCGCCAAGGGCGGCCTCGTCCAGGTGATCGGCGCCCAGAGCATTGAGCGATTTTAGATTGGCGGCGGGCGCGTGCTTGAGTTGATAGGAGAACATTCCGCCGCTTGGCTGTAGTTCGATGGCGATGGTGCGGCGCCCCTGCTTAGCGAGCGCGGCTGCGACGTTCAAGGCCACGGTCGTGGTTCCGGCCCCCCCCTTGACACCGCTGAAGCCCAGAACCACGGAGCGCGCGTCGCCCGCGTCCTCCCGCGCCTTGGACTGGCGCCGCTCCACCGCGAGACGCAGGCGGCGAATCAGCGCCGGGCCGTTGACGTCTCCTTTGACGAGGTGCTCCTCGGCGCCTTCACGCAGGGCGGCGAAGGCCAACTCTTCGTCCTCCGACGCCGTCCACACGATCAGAGCCGCGTTGCCGCGGTGCGGGAGCAGGCGCGACAGAGTCTGTAGGCCGCGGCTGTCGGGAAGATTCAGATCGAGCAGAACCGCATCGACCGGCGATGCGTCCAGGCGCGTCAGCGCTTTCTCGAGCGTGTCCACCCACTCGAGCTTGATCGAAGCCGCGGGCGTTTCCGCCACCGCAAGCATCCGCTTGACGGCGTCGGCCGTTCCCGGATGGTCTTCGATCAGAAGGACCTTCAATCGATCCGGCACCGCGGTCCCCCTGGAAGGATGATACCAGGGAACCGCCAGCGCGAACGACTATTCGTACCGCAAGGCCACCACCGGCGCGACCCGTGTGGCGCGGCGCGCGGGGATCAGGGTGGCCGCGAGCGCCACCGCGGCGAGCGTGACCGCTACGCCGATCAGAGTCGCCGGATCGCCGGCGTTGACCCCGTAGAGCATACCGGCCATCAGCCGGGTCAGCCCGAACGATGCGGCGAGGCCGATGGCCAGGCCGGTCAACACGGGGAGCATGCCTTCGGAGACCACGACCTTCAGCACATCGGCCTGCTGCGCCCCCAGCACCATACGGATGCCGATCTCGCGGGTACGCTGCGCCACCGTGTAGGAGATCACTCCGAAGATCCCCACCGCGGCCAGCAACAGCGCCAGCGCTGCGAAGATACCGAGCAGCAGCATAGAGAAGCGACGGTCCGCGATCGACTCCGAGACGATTCGATCCATGGTCCGCTCGCCGTAGACCGGCATGTCGTTTCCGGCCGCGAGCACCGCTTTGCGCACAGCCGGGAGCATGGCACGCGGATCGGGCCCGGTGCGCACCACGAAGGAACAGCCGCCGGCCATGCCCTTCACGAACTGGTCCGGGATCTGGTACAGAGGTAGATAAATCTCGCTGCGGACGCGCGCGGTGCTGTCGCTGTCGAGCCCCCAGTGACTGACGTGGCCGACGATGCCGACGATCTGCATCGGTATGGAAGCCTCGGGGCCAAGCTCGCCGGTCATGTCGGCAATTACGATGCTCTTGGCCAGCGGGTCCTCGTGCGGGAAGAGCGTGCGCGCCATGACGTCATCGATGACCACGATGTGCGAGCCGCGGTGCATATCACGCGGTTCTATGTAACGGCCGCGCAGGAGCGGCATGTCCATGGCCTTGAGATAGCCGGGGCCCGTGGCGTACAACAGCGTCCACAGCATGTCCCCTTGCGAGGTGGGGCGAGGCCGTCCCTGCACGTAGAACGGGATTTCGCTGTCGCTGCCGCCCAGGGGCATCAGCGACGTCACCGCGGCGCTTTTCACGCCGGGCACGTTGTGGATGCGATCCACGGTCTCGTCGAAGGCTTGCAGGATGCGATCGCCGCTGCTGGTTGCGGCCGGGGACAGGCCCACCGAGAAGGTCAGAAGGTGGCCGGTGTCGAATCCGGGATTGACGCCCCCCAGGCTCCAGATCGTGCGCAGCATCAGGCCGGCGCCCGCCAGCGGGACCAGCGCGGCAGCAACTTCCGAGACAACCAGGAGGTTGCGCAGGCGCCGGTGCCCGGCCGAGGAGCCGCGGCTACCTTCTTTCAACGTCTCGTGCAGATCGGTGACCGAGACCTGCAAGGCCGGGGCGAGGCCGAAGACAACGCCGGTAACAAGCGAGATGCCCAGGGTGAAGGCGAGCACCCAGCCATCCACCCCGATGTTCTCCATGCGGGGCAGGCCGCCCGGCACGGCCGCCAGCACCGCCTGCGTGCCCCAGCGTGCGATGGCGAGGCCGGCAACGCCACCGGCAAGCGCCAGCACCACGCTCTCGGTGAGCAACTGGCGCACTACGCGCGCGCGTCCGGCGCCAATGGCGGAGCGGATGGCAATCTCCTTCTGCCGCCCTGCGGAGCGGGCCAGCAGCAGATTCGCCACGTTGGCGCAGGCGATCAACAGCACGAATCCTACCGCGCCCAGCAGCACCATCAGGGTGGGACGGACGTTCCCGACGATCACGCTCGCGAGCGGGGCGACGTTCACGCCGTGCTTGGAGTTCGACTTCGGATAGGCGTCGGCGAGGCGGGCTCCGATGGCGGTCATTTCAAGTTGAGCCTGAGCTTGTGTCACGCCCGGCTTCAGGCGCCCGATTACGAACATGCCGGGATGCATCTCGCGCGAGCGGGCCAGGACGTCGTCCCACTGGTCCAGGAGCGTGTAGACGTCGGCCTTGCCTTCGAGTTGAAAGCCGGCGGGAACCACGCCCGCGACGGTGTAGCTGCGGCCGTTGAGCATGATCTGGCTGCCGAGCACGGCGGGGTTGGACGCGAACCGCCGGCTCCACAGGCCGCCGCCGATGATGACCACGGGCGCGGCGCCGAGACGGTCCGTACGGGAGTCGAAGTCGCGGCCTGCTACGGGGTGGATGCCGAGGACGCGGAAGAAATCGGCCGAAACCATTTTGCCGCTCAGATGTTCGGGCTGCCCGCCTCCGCTGAGGTCGGCATCCTCCCAGCGGAACGCGGCCAGGCCCGCGAAGGTGCGGCTCTGGTCCTTCCAGTCCACGAAGTTCGGATAGGCGACCGACATGGTGGCGAACTCGGGGGATTTCTCGCTGAGCCGCATCAAGCGGTCGGGATCGCCGTAGGGCAGCGGCCGCAGCAGCACACCGTTGACGACGCTGAAGATGGCCGTGTTGGCGCCGATCCCGAGCGCGAGCGCGATGACCGCCACCGCCGAAAACCCCGGATTCCTGGCCAGCAGGCGCAGACCGTAACGCAGATCCTGAATGAATGCCGCCACACTAGTACCCTCCCGCCGCTGAACTTGGCGGCGTTCCTGCCGCCTTGCTAGTTAGTACGGGCGGCGACGGGGCGGTGTTCCGGTGAGTAGTGCGGAAGTGCCGGGCTTCGAGCGCGATTAAGACCCTGGCAGAATCAGAGGCGGCGCAGCCCTGCGAGCAAGACTAGCGCCACCTCCGTCTTCCGCAGAGACTCAGGCCAGGTCGAAGCGATCGAGGTTCATCACCTTGTTCCAGGCGGCCGCGAAGTCTTTCACGAACGTCTCCTTCGAGTCGTCACACGCGTAGACTTCCGCGATTGCCCGGAGCTGGGCGTTCGAACCGAAGACCAGGTCGACACGGGTGCCGATCCACTTGATTGCGCCCGTCGCGCGATCGCGCCCCCCAAACACGCCTTCGGAGGTCGAGGAGGCCTGCCACTTCGTATTCATGTCGAGCAGGTTGACGAAGAAATCATTGGTTAATGTCTCGGGCCGGTTGGTGAAGATGCCGTGTTTGGCCTGTCCCACGTTCGCGTTTAGGACGCGCAGGCCGCCGAGGAGAACCGTCATCTCGGGGGCAGTCAGTTTCAGCAACTGCGCCCGATCCCCCAGCAACTCTTCAGCCGACAGTGGATGTCCCTTTCGGAGATAGTTGCGGAACCCATCAGCGACCGGCTCCATTGCGGCGAATGAGTGCACGTCGGTCATCTCCTGCGAAGCGTCGGTGCGGCCCGGCGAGAACGGTATTTTTACCTCGTGCCCGGCGTTCTTGGCGGCTTTCTCGATCGCCGCGTCACCGCCGAGGACGATCAGGTC
>DATNLV010000430.1:0-4330 GCA_035602665.1 Bryobacteraceae bacterium
CCGACTGCGCACCGTGGGTCGTCCGGGGGCGAAGCCCGCGACATCCGCTTGGGATCCACAAGCCACAAGCCACGAGCCACATGCCACCCGCTATTCCGCCAAAACAGTCCGATTCGACAATGGTTTCGCGCTCTGCTATCATGAGATTATCCATGGGAATTAGAACGCCTTACCCCCAAGGTGCACAGGTGGAGCACCAGAAGTTTGGTCTTGGTGCCGTGCTATCCGCCACGGAAGAGTACATCGTCATCAAGTTCGACGATTTCGGCGAGAAGAAATTCCTCGCCCATATCGTCCTGACAGCGCTGAAGAAAAGCGACCGGCAGCCGCCGGTCGAGAAGCGCGCGCGCCGCAAGCCGAAAGCCGCTCCCGTAGCCGCCGCTCCCGCACCCGCTCCGGCCCCGGCCGTTTAGCCTCAAAGCGGGTTCCGTATCCGGCTCATTTCCGGTAGAGTCCGAGGTGTGTCCGGGCTTGGCAGTGTTACACTGGTAACCTCTCATGAGATTCGGTGTCGTAGTCTTTCCTGGCAGCAATTGCGATCATGACGCGTGGTATGCCGTGTCGCAAAACCTGGGCCAAAAAGCGGAGTTCCTGTGGCACGACTCGCCGAAGCTGGGCGACGTCGATGCGGTCATCCTGCCCGGCGGGTTCGCCTACGGGGACTATCTGCGCTGCGGCGCGATCGCCAAGTTCTCGCCGGTGATGGGCGCGGTGCGCAAGTTCGCCCAGGAGGGCGGGCTGGTTCTGGGCATCTGCAACGGGTTCCAGATCCTGGTGGAAAGTGGACTGCTGCCCGGCGCGCTCATCCGCAACCGCGGTTTGAAGTTCATCTGCCGTCCGGTGAAGCTGCGCACGGAAACCACGAATTCTCCTTTTACCTCCCAGGCGCAGAAGGGACAGGTCCTCACGTTTCCCATCGCGCACGGCGAGGGCTGCTATTACGCGGACGAACAAACCCTGGACCGGCTCGAGGCGGAAGACCGGGTCGTCTTTCGCTATCTCGACAACCCCAACGGGTCGCTTCGGGACATAGCCGGAATTCTCAATGAGGGCCGCAACGTTCTGGGATTGATGCCGCACCCGGAGCGCGCCGCCGATCCGCTGATGGGATCGACGGACGGCCTGGTGGTGCTGGAATCGATGGTTGCGGCTCTGACCGCTGAAACGCGCCGGGCTTAAGGCCGATGGCTGAAAGCTGGCGGCTGATGGCTTGTTCATGACAATCACTCCCGACGTCGTCGCCACTCATCAACTCAGTCCCGAAGAATACGCCAAGATCGTCGCCCTGCTGAGGCGGGAGCCGAGCTATACCGAGCTAGGCATCTTCAGCGTGATGTGGAGCGAGCACTGCTCCTACAAAAGCTCCCGGCTGCACTTGAAGAAGCTGCCGACGCGGTCGGCCCTGGTGCTGCAGGGGCCGGGCGAGAACGCGGGCATCATCGATATCGGCGGGGGCTGGGCCATCGCTTTCAAGATCGAGTCGCACAACCACCCCAGCTTCATCGAGCCGTTCCAGGGCGCGGCCACCGGCGTGGGCGGCATCCTGCGCGACATTTTCACCATGGATGCCATGCCGATCGCTGTGATGGACTCGCTGCGCTTCGGGCCGCTGGACGATCCGGAGAACGGCGCGCGCAACCGGCGCATCGTCGAGGGCGTGGTCTCCGGCATCGCGCATTACGGAAACTGCTTCGGCGTCCCGACCATCGGCGGCGAGTGCATCTTCGAGGCGTGCTACAACGGCAACCCGCTGGTCAACGTCTTCGCCTTGGGCGTGTTCAAGAAGGACGAGGTGTTTTACGCGCGCGCCAGCGGCGTCGGCAACCCGGTGGTCTACGTGGGCGCCAAGACGGGCAAAGACGGCATCCACGGAGCGTCGATGGCCTCGGCCGAGTTCACCGAGGAATCGCAGCAGAAGCGGCCAACGGTCCAGGTGGGCGACCCGTTCATGGAAAAGCTGCTGCTCGAGGCGTGCATCGAGGCGATGCACACCGGCGCGGTCGTCGGCATTCAGGACATGGGCGCGGCGGGGCTCACCTGCTCCACCTGCGAGATGGCCAGCCGCGGCGGCACGGGCATCGAGATCGATCTGGCGCTGGTGCCGCAACGCGAAACCGGCATGACGCCTTACGAGATCATGCTGTCGGAGTCGCAGGAGCGGATGCTACTGGTGGTCGATAAGGGCCGCGAGGACGAGGTCTTCCGCGTATTCAAGAAGTGGGGACTCGATGCCGTGTCGGTGGGTGTGGTGACCGATGACGGCAAAATGCGCGTCAGGAATCATGGCGCGGTGGTGGCCGAGATTCCGGCCCGCGAACTGGCCGATGAGGCGCCGCTTTACGACCGCCCGCATACGCTGCCCTTCCGCACGGCGCCGATCGACGGCCCGGTGATTCCCGAAGGCAATTCCGAATCCGACCTGCTGGCCCTGGTGGGCTCCGGCGACTTGTCGTCGAAGCGCTGGATCTGGGAGCAGTACGATCACCAGGTTCGCACCAACACGACGCAGGGGCCGGGCGGCGATGCGGCCATCGTCCGCATCAAGGAGACAGGCACGTCGGTGGCAATGGCGCTGGACGGCAACGGCCGCTATGCCTACCTCGGTCCACGCGAGGGAGCCAAGCTGGCCGTGGCCGAGTGCTGCCGCAATCTTTCCACGGTGGGCGCGATGCCCGCGGCCGCGACCAACTGCCTCAACTTCGGCAATCCCGAAAAGCCGGAGATCATGGCACAACTCGTGGAGGCCATCGAAGGGATGGCCGAGGCGTGCCGCTTCTTCGAGACGCCCATCACGGGCGGCAATGTGAGCCTGTACAACGAAACGCTCGGCGAAGGCGTGTACCCCACACCGGTGCTGGGCATCGTAGGCATGCTTCCGACGGCCGCGCCCGTGACCATCGACTTCAAAGCGCCGGGGCGCTCGGTGATCCTGCTGGGCGGGCCGGGGCATTGCGACGAGAGACAGTTCGGGTCGAGCCAGTACGCCAAGGTCATCGTGAAACAACTGTGGGGCCTGCCGCCCGCGCTCGATATGGAGTATGAGAAGAAGGTGCAGACCGCCATGCGCGCCATCGTGGCTGCGGGTCTGGCCGATTCCGCGCACGACTTGAGCGACGGAGGCCTCGCGGTGGCGCTGGCGGAATGCTCCTTCGGACCAGCGGGCATCGGAGCGACGCTCGATCTGGCGAGCGACCTTCGGCCCGAGTTCCTGCTGTTCCACGAAGGGCCGTCGCGCATTCTGATTTCGACCGAGCGGCCGGGCGAAGTGCAGCGCATCGCCGAAGAGCACGGCGTCCCGGCGTTGCTCGCGGGAGCGACCGTGGCCAACCGCGTCTCGATTACCAACCATGGGCGCGGGTTGATCGATTGCGAAATCCAGCGGCTCAAGAGTGCCTGGGAAGGGGCGCTCGAAGCCGCCTTGAAGGGGTGATGATGTTCGACAAGCTCCACGAAGAGTGCGGGGTCGTGGCGGTCTACGGACATCCGGAGGCGGCCAATCTCGCGTATCTCGGTCTGTACGCCCTGCAACATCGCGGCCAGGAAAGCGCCGGGATGTGCTCCACCGACGGGAAGGAAATCTTCACCGTCAAGGAGATGGGCTACGTAGCCGACATCTTCACGCCCGAGCAACTAGGAAAGCTGCGCGGCCACTCGGCCATCGGCCACACGCGCTATTCCACCGCCGGCACCACCGTGCTGCTGAACGCGCAACCGTTCGCCGTCTCCTGCAACAAGGGCCTCATCGCGGTGGCGCACAACGGCAACATCACCAACGCGGCCGAACTGCGGCAGGATCTCGAGCGCGAGGGCTCGATCTTCCAGGCCTCGAGCGACACGGAAGTGATCCTGCACCTGGTGGCGCACTCCCGCGAGCGTACGCTGGCCGGCGCGCTGCGCGAGGCACTGCTCCAGCTCGAGGGTGCCTTCTCGCTGGTGTTCCTGGCCCAGGACCGCGTGATCGTGGCGCGCGACCCGCAGGGTTTCCGCCCCCTGGTGATGGGGCAGATGGAGCTTTCGGGTGGGAAGAAATCCTACGTGTTCGCTTCGGAGACTTGCGCATTCGACCTGATCGGCGCCGTGTACCTGAACGAGGTCGAGCCGGGCGAGATGGTGGTGGCGGGGCCGGACGGGCTAACGCGCGAGCGCTACTGTCCGGAACAGTCGCGGGCGCAGTGCGTCTTCGAACACGTCTACTTCTCGCGGCCGGATTCGATCGTGTTCAGCCGCTCGGTGCAGGAATCGCGCGAGATGCTGGGGCGGTTACTGGCGCGCGAGCACCCGGTGGAGGCGGACGTCGTGGTCCCGGTTCCCGATTCGGGCGTGGCGGCGG
>DATNLV010000438.1:0-10453 GCA_035602665.1 Bryobacteraceae bacterium
TGGCAGGCGTGGCGAGGCCGCAACGCCTCGCCGGGGCTTGTGGCGCGGTTCGGTGCCAGGCTCCTGACGTTCCATTTCGTTCTGCTGGCCTGGATCTTCTTCCGCTCGCCGACCCTCGAAGCGGCGCGCGACTTCCTGGTCCAGCTCGGCTCGTTCACCGTGTCGTCGGCCAACATCGCACCGGCGTTTGTCTTCGTCCTCGCCATCGCGGCCGCCGCGCACTATCTGCCGGAGCGCTGGTACGACCGCGGTCTGCGGCTGTACTCCGACGCCCCGTTCTACGCGCAGGCCGCCGCGTTGGCGCTTCTGGCGGTCTCCATCAAGGAAGTCGCGGCCACCGGCGCGGTGCCATTCATCTACACGAGGTTCTGACCATGAGGAAAACCATTCTGGCGCTGTTCACATTCGCACTGTTCGCAGCCGTACTGCAGCTCGCACCTTTGCTCCATCGGCAGGAGCCAGGTCGAGCCCCTGCGCCCGCACCTCCGCCGCCGGTTGCCGCCGATCCCGACACCGGCTTCCTCATGGACCGGAGTGGCGCGCTCATCCCCTTCTACGCGGCTCTCGAGCGGGTGGAGGCGAAACAGCGCGGCGCCGTGGTACGCATCCTCCACTTCGGCGATTCACCGGTGACGGCGGATCAGATCACGGCGGACGTCCGCTCGCTGCTGCAGGAGCGCTTCGGAGACGCGGGGCACGGCTTCGTGCTGGCCGCCAAACCCTGGGCCTGGTATGGGCACCGTGGAGTCGACGTCGAGGGCAAGGGCTGGAAGATCCAACCCGCGAGCCAGGCGCGCGCCGCCGACGGACTGCACGGCTTGGGCGGAGTCAGCTTCACGGGAGCCACCGGCGCCACCTCGCGCTTTCGTCTCGATACGCCCCACCAGCGCGTCGAGCTGATGTACCTGAAGCAGCCTGGTGGAGGGGCGCTCGCGGTCAGGGCCGCGGGCGCAGAGCTGCTCGTGATTTCCTCGGAGGCGCCCGCGAAGGAGGCCGGGTTCACCACAATTCCACTGCCGCCCGATTGCAGGGAGATCGAGCTCGCGGTGACCAGCGGCCCATTCCGCATCTTCGGCGCCAGCTTTGAGAAGGACGGGCCGGGCGTGCGCTACAACAGCCTGGGAGTGAACGGCGCCCAGGTGCAGATGGTGGTCCGTTACTTCGAGGCCGCGCACTGGGCCGAGCAGATACGCCATCAGAAGCCCGACCTGATCGTGGTGAATTACGGAACCAACGAGTCCGTCTTCCCGGGCTACGTGAACAGCCTCTACGCAGGCGAGCTCCGCGAAGTGATCCGCCGCATACACGCCGCTGCGCCGGGCGTGTCCGTCCTGATCATGAGCCCGATGGACCGCGGCCAGCGCGATGCCGGCGAGATCGTCACGCCCCCGATTCTGCCCCGGCTGGTCGAGATTCAGCGGACCGTCGCCGCGGAAACCGGCTGCGCTTTCTTCGACACTTTTCACGCCATGGGAGGCGCGGGCACCATGGCCCGCTGGTATGCGGCACGGCCGCGCCTGGTGACGGCCGACTTCATGCATCCCTTCCCCGCCGGCGCGAAGCAAGTCGGCTCCCTGTTCGAACAAGGTCTGTGCGACGGCTATCGCCGGTTCCAGGCGCAGCGTGAGCGAATGAACCTGGCGCAGGCGCGAGGCCGCCGATGAGCGCGCTGGTTCGCTGGACTCTGGTGATCCTGGCCGGCCTGATTCTGGCATGTGGCGCCACGCGGCGCCGCGGGCCCGCGATCACCGCGCCGCAACTCGAACGGCGCCTGCACGCTGCTCCGGGCGCTCTGGAGAATGCCGCCGCGCTGGCCGCGTTCTTCGAGAAGCTGCGCACCGGATCGGTCCACATCCTGCACTACGGCGACTCGCATAGCGCCTCCGACGATTTTCCCGACGCGCTGCGGAAGCAACTGCAAGCCCGATTCGGCGAAGGCGGCCCGGGATTCACGCTGGCGGGCCGCCCCTACCTCGGCTATCGCCGCTTCGACTCGCGCGGTTCGCAGTCCCCCGGCTGGCGGACCAGCGGCACCACGACGCACGCGAGCGACGGCATGGAGGGACTCGGCGGCGTCAGCATCACCGCCCGGCGCGCGGGCGAAACCGTCACCCTCACGGCGGAATGCGAGCACCTGGCGCTCCTCTATCTCGAACAGCCCGGCGGCGGCGATTTCGAATTCTCCGTGGATGGAGAGCCGGTTCGGACAGTGGCCACCAGCGGCGACCTGGGGCCCGGGCATCTCGAATACGAGCCCGCTCCCGGGCCGCACCGCTTCGCCGTTCGCACCTTGACCGGCGGCGCCGTGCGCCTGTTCGGATGGACCGCCGACAACGCGGCCGGCGTCACCTACGAAACACTGGGCATCAACGGCGCTCAAGCCACGGTGATGCTCGGCTGGGCGGACGACCTGCTGGCCGCGCACATCGCGCGGCGCGATCCGGCGCTCATCGTCGTCGCCTACGGCACCAACGAAGCGATCTCTTCGCGCTGGGACGCTGCGGCCTACTCGGTCGCGTTCCGGCAGGTTCTCGAACGTTTGCGGAATGCCGCGCCGGGCGCGTCGATCCTGGTGATCGGCCCCCCGGATTGCCTCTTCGTCAAGCAGACGCACCGCATGTCGAGCGCGCACCTGACGGAGGTGATCGGGACGCAGCGGGCGGTGGCGCGCGAGTCGCACTGCGCCTACTGGAACTGGCGCGCGCGCATGGGCGGGCCCGGATCGGTGAGGAGATGGGTCGAAGCCGGCCTGTCGCAGTCCGACTACGTTCACATGCGGAGCGCCGGCTACCGCCTGGCCGGCAAATTGCTTTTTGAAGAGCTGATGTTCCACTACGAGCGCTTCATCGCCGCGCACCATGCGGCCAGCGCCTCCAAGGAGAATGACCAATGAGACAGAGAATCATCGCCCTGATCCTGAACGTCTCCAAGCGCGACCTTGCGCCCGGGCCGGAGGAATCGCTGTTCGACAGCGGGTACCTCGACTCGTTCGCGCTTCCGGAGATGGTGTGCGAACTGGAGCGCGAGTTCGCGATCCGCGTCCCGGACGCCGACCTGAATCCGCGCCAGTTCGAGACGGTCGCGCGCATCGAGACGTATCTCGCGAGCCGGGGGTGACGCCATGACCGACGCGTACATTCGAGCTTTCGGCGCCTACCTGCCCGAGCGCGTCGTCGGCAACCTCGAACTCGCCGGGCGCCTGGGCTGCACGCCGGAGTGGATTGTGGAGATGTCGGGAATCGAGGAGCGTCGCTACGCATCGGAAGGCCAGACCGTAGCCTGCCTGGCCGCGGCTGCCGCCCAGCGGTGTCTCGAACGCGCCGGCGCGACAGCCGCGCAACTCGACATGATTCTGGTGGCGTCCGGCTCCGGCGAGCGCAGGTTCCCGGGCCCCGCCGTGGAAGTGGCGGCGAAGCTCGGCGCGCCGGGGATCCCCGCGCTCGATCTGCCGATGGCGAGCGCGGGCGGCTTGGCCGCGATGGCGCTGGCGGCGGATCTGCTCGTGCGCTATCCCTCCATTCTGGTCATCGCGGCCGAAAAGATGTCGGCCGTGGTGAGCCAGCGCGCGGTGGAGAAGGGAACCGCCATGCTGTTCGGCGACGGCGCGGGAGCGTGCCTGCTCGGTACGCGGCCGGGTCCGCTGCGGATCCTCGATTCCGCGTTGCACTCCGACGGCGCCTACAGCGAGGATCTCCGCCTCGAGTTCGGCGGTGGCCTGGTAATGAACGGCCGCTCGATCATTCTGCAGGCGTCCCGCAAGCTGCCCGCGGTCATCACGGAGCTGCTCGATCGCAACTCGCTGCGCGCGGAGGACGTGAGTGCGTTCCTGCTCCATCAGGCCAATCAGAACCTCATGGACCGTGTGGCCCGCGCCCTCGGAGTAGAGGCGCGGCGGTTCCCAAGCAACATCCGGCGGTACGGCAACACATCCTCGGCGTCGCTGCTGATCGCCGCTTCCGAATGGTGGGACACGGAACTGCCGCCGCCGGGCGCCCGAGTATGCTTCGCGGCCTTCGGCGCCGGCGTCCACTGGGGTGCCGCGCTCTGCGAGGTGGTGCAGTGACAAAACACAAGTGCGTGCCTCTGCTGCTGTTCTTGATCGGGAGCCCCTGTCACGCCATAACCGTGGCGACCGTAGGCGACAGTTTCGCGGACTCCCTGTACTACGCGATGCGCGCCCGGCCGGACCTGCTGCAGCAGTACGGCGTGCAGTTGACGCGCTGGAGCCGGCCCATCATAGGGCTCACGCGAGCCGACTATTTCGATTACACCAAGTGGCTCCGCGACACGGCCGGGCTGGGTTCGGTAGACGTGTGCTTCGCGTTGATCGGATCGAACGATATGCAGAGCATTCCGATTTCGAAGAAGCAATGGATCGCCTACGGCTCTCGGCAATGGAGAGAAGCCTATCGCGGCCTCACGCGAGAGATGGCGCTGATCCTGACAGAGCGCCGCTGCGGCCTGCTGATTTGGGTGCTGCAGCCAGGCTTCGAAAAGCTGGACGCGATGGCGTGCCACCGCGAGTTGATCAATGAAGTGCAACGCGAGGCGCTGCGCCTGGAGCGCACTCGAGTGCTGGAGTTCACGACCTCCGAGGCGGCCTACGGAACGGACAACACGCATTTCAACCGCGCCTACGTTCTCGAGCTTGGGCCCGTGCTGTTTGGCCTGGTGGACCGGTCGAGTCAGATCCTGCACGCGGGCTGTCTGGCGTGTCATCGGAACACGGAGGGGCTGGTGCGGGAACCTGAGATCTTTCCGCTGCGATCGTCGCGAATAGAACCGGCAGTGCCGGTGTGGGCGCCGGAGCGCGTGGGCGTCGAGTGCCGGGCTGCGGCGCCGAGGCGGGTGGTCGTCCGGAGAGCGTGGAAGGTTGCGCATCACCGGCAGCCGCGGCGGCGGGCCGGCTGAAGGAGTCAATCCCGCGATCCCCTCGCCTTTGCTCGCAGACTGCGCAGGCGCTCCCCGGCTGCATTGAGCGTTTCCGCCTGCTTAGCGAAATGGAATCGAATCAGGTGCCGGACGGGTTCGCGAAAGAAGCTGGAACCGGGCACCGCCGCGACGCCCACCTCACGCGCCAGCCATTCGCAGAATGCGGTGTCGTCGTCCCAGCCGAACTCCGAGATGTCCACCATGACGTAGTAGGCGCCCTGCGGCGTGGTGTATGGAAGCTCCGCGGCGTCCAGGTGTCCGAGGAACAGATCGCGCCTCGCGGTGTAGGCGTCCCGCAACCCTTCGTAGTAACTGTCGGGAAACCCCAGGGCGGTCACCGCGGCCTCTTGCAGCGGCGCGGCGGCGCCCACGGTCAGGAAGTCATGCACCTTGCGAGCCTCGTGGATCACTTCCGGCGCCGCGATGACATAGCCGAGCCGCCAGCCGGTGATCGAATAGGTCTTCGAAAGCGAACTGCACGAGATGGTGCGCTCGAACATGCCGGGCAGGGATGCGAAGTACACGTGCTCGTTCGGCGCGTACACGATGTGCTCGTAGACTTCGTCGGTGAGCACGAATGCGTCGTGCTCGAGGGCGAGCCCGGCGATCAAGAGCAGTTCTTCGCGGGTGAACACCTTGCCGGATGGATTGGCGGGGTTGCACAGCACCAGCGCTCGCGGTTTCTGCGCAAAGGCCCGGCGGAGATCGTCCGGATCGAAGCGGAAGTCCGGCGGGCGCAGTGGCACGTAGAGCGGCTCGGCGCCGCAGAGAATCGCATCGGCGGCGTAGTTCTCGTAAAACGGCGAGAAGATGACGACCTTGTCGCCGGGGTTGCAGGCCGTCATCATGGCGACCATCATCGCCTCGGTGCTGCCGCAGGTAACGACAAAGTGGGCATCGGGGTCGAGCGGCAGACCCATATAGCGCGATTGCTTGCGGGCCAGCGCGGCACGAAAGTTCGGCGCTCCCCAGGTGACGGCGTATTGATGCGGCCCGCGTCGCGCGGCACGTTCCGCGGCCTCGAGCAGCGCGGGCGGCGGATCGAAATCCGGAAAGCCCTGCGAGAGGTTGATGGCTCCGGAGGCGTTCGCCACGCGAGTCATCCGGCGGATCACGGATTCGGTGAAGTGGCTCAGCCGCGCGCTGGTTCTTGGCATTGGCCCAGTGTACTGTGAGTCTAACTGCTTCTGTCTACTGTGTGGAGAGTATTGTTATTCCGTAATTCCCATGCCATACTCTGATTCCTAGGTAGAGTTCCGAAACGCAGGGGTCGCGTTTTCCGAACAATTATGGCGTGCCGATCCGCGCTGGCAGTGCCGGCGCGGCTAAGACGCACGACGTGTGCGCCTTGCCAGAGCGAGCGCGCGTTCTTTGTGGAGGCATCATCATGTTTAGATTTGTGGGAGTGCTGTTCGCGGTGTGCGCGTCGCTCGCCGCACAGAGTAATTTCGCGACACTGAGCGGGAGGATTCAGGATCCGTCGCAAGCGCCTATATCGGGCGCGCGGGTTACGGTAAAAGCGAAGGCGACCCAGGCGGTGCGCCTCTCCATCACCAACGACCAGGGTCTCTTCGAGACCCCGAATCTTCTGCCGGGCGAATACTCGGTCGAGGTCAGCAAGGCGGGCTTCGCCGTCCAGACGCGCGGCATCGTGCTCGAAGTGGGCCAACGCGTGGCTCTCGACTTCTCCCTGACGCTCGGCGAGCAGCGCCAGACCGTGCTGATCGTGGAAGCCGCCGACGTCCTCAAGACACAGGACGTCAGCCTTGGCGAGGTGGTCGAGCCCAAGTCCATCGATAACCTGCCGCTGAATGGCCGCCAGTTGATCGACCTTGCCCTGACGGTTCCGGAGGCGCACGTCAGCCACGGCGCGCAGACCGGCGACATGAGCCCGCTCTACTGGCGGCCTGGCCAGGCGTCCTCCATCAGCATCGGCGGCAACCGGCCCAACGCCAATTACTTCCTTCTGGATGGCGTTACGAACACGGACCCTACATTCAACACTATCAACCTGAGCCCATCGCCCGACGCGGTGCAGGAGTTTCAGGTGCAGACCGGCAGCTACCTGGCCGAGCTCGGCGGCTCGGGCGGCGGTCAAATCAACATCATCACCCGCCAGGGCACCAGCCAATTCCATGGAACCGCCTATGAATTCCTGCGTAACAACGCCCTCGACGCGCGCACGTGGAACGAGATGCCCGGTGCCAGTCATCTGGTTCGCAACAACTTCGGCGGGGCTGTCGGCGGGCCGCTCGTAGGCAAGAAGACATTCTTCTTCGCCAACTACGAAGGCCTTCGCCAGACCCAGGCGCAGACCACCCTGGACACCGTCCCGACGGCTGCCGAAGCTGGGGGCGACTTCAGCAACAGCGGAGTGACCATCTACGATCCTTCGAGCTCACATGCGAACCCGAATTACAATCCGGCTCTGCCCGTCAGCACCAGCAATCCTCAGGTACTCCGAAACCCTTTTCCGAACAACGTCATTCCGGCCGGTGTCCTCTACGGGCCGGCTGCCCTTATGCTGAAGTCCTATGTGCCGCGACCGAACACCATGGGAGGCATGGGACTCGGCATGACCATGAACGGAACGCCCACGATCTTCGGCTCCGGTCTTGATTCCAACAATCTCGAAGACGTTCGCGACGCACAGGGGCGCAACAGCCAGGGCACCATCCGCGTCGATCGTGTGCTCGGCCAAAACGACACTCTGAACGGGCGCTACTCGTCGAGTCATGAGGCGGGATTCTCGCCGCAAAACCTGCCGGGTTACGGCCTGACTTACGATAATGCCTCTCAGAACGGCTCTATCATCTGGACGAAAGTCATCTCCCCGACAGTTGTGAATACCTCTTCGGTTGGCGTATCGCGCCTGGCCTTGTCGCACTGGTCCCAGAACAGCGGAGTGAACGACATCGTCGACGCCCTGGGAATCACCGGGACGAACTTCGGCGGCAAGAAGGGCTGGGGAGCGCCGTATTTCAACGTGCAGGGATACTCGCCACTCGGAGATTTCTGGCAGGCCACGCCGATGGAGCAATGGAACACCACTTTCGAGGGCCGCGAAACACTGAGCTGGCAGAAGGGCCAACACAGCCTGAAGTTCGGCGTCAGCTTCCGCCGCGTAATCTGGCCGATGTGGGCGCTGGTGCAGAGCCGCGGCTACTATCAGTTCACTCCCGGCTTCACCACCCAGACCGCTACCAACGATGGCACGGGCTCCGCGCTGGCCAGCTTTCTGCTCGGCGATCCCGCATCCCGGCAGCTGCAGGCCGGCGTACCCAGCATGAACCTGCGCAACTGGGCCGCGGATGCATTCGCCCAGGACACCTGGCGCCTGACTCCCTCCACCACACTGGATTTCGGTTTGCGCTACGAATTCGAAACGCCGCTGGCGGACGCTTCGCAGCCGTGGAGCAACCTGCTTCAGGAGAACGGAAAGCTGGTGGCATTCATCGGCGGACAGAATGGCATGCCGCGGGGCCTCATGTACCCAAACCTGCTGCGCTTCGCGCCCCGCGTCGGTCTCGCGCAGAACTTCAAGGACAGCGGGATCGTGTTCCGCGCCGCCTACGGCATCTTCTACACGCCGGTCGACATGAATACGTGGTGCAACCAGTTACACAACGTTCCCGTGCTGTTCCCTATTACTCAGCAGAGCGACAACTTCACCCCGCAGATCGCCGGTTTCAACTTCCCGCAGCCCGTGCTGGGCAAGACGGTGGTGAGTTTCGCCAGTTTCGATCCGCACGCGCCGTCGCAGTATGTGCAGCAATGGAGCGGGTCGTTGCAGAAGAGCCTGGGCCGCGACACCACGCTCGAAATCGGCTATCACGGCGAGCGTGGGGAACACCTGCAACAATCGGTCCTCATCAACAACGCGCTCCCCGGGCCGGGCGCCATACAGCCGCGCCGGCCTTACGCTACCGCAACGTTCGCTCCCGGAACCGTCCTGCCCGCCGGCATGACCGTTCAAAGCACGACGTTCCCCATAAGTACAGTGAACCTCCTCCGGGACACCGCCCGGAGCTGGTACGACGCCGGCTACATCAACCTCCGGCGCCGCTATGCGCACGGGCTGAGCCTGCTGGCCAATTACACCTGGGCCAAGAACCTGAGTAACGCGCCGGACTTCCGGTCGGCTATGTTCGAGGCCGCCATCCCGCAGAACGACAACAACCTCGATGCCGAGAAGGGGCCCGCGTGCGACATCCGGCATCGCTTTTCGTTCACCGCGGTGTACGAGGTGCCTGCCTTCACGGCTGCCCAGTGGACACGCACACTCACGCGCAACTGGCGGCTTTCCACATCGCTCCAGGTGCAGAGCGGCTTTCCTTTCACGGTCTCGGTGTTCGGCGACACCGCCAATGCAGGCACAGCCGTGGGTGAGAACCCGATCCGCGCGAACTACAACGGCCAGTCGGTATTTGGCACGGGCACCGGCACGACGGCGGCATGGTTCAATCCGGCCGCCTTCAGCACGCCGGCGGCGTATACCTTCGGCAACGTGGGACGAAACACGGTCTACGGGCCCGGCATGCAGACGGTGGACCTCGCCCTGGTCCGTGCGTTCGTGATGACCGAGAGACTCCACATGGAGCTGCGCGCGGAGGGATTCAATGCGCTGAACCACTCGAACTGGGGCACGCCGAACCGTTTCGTCAACACGCCTCAGTTCGGCACCATCACTGAAGCCTCCACGCCGGGCCGCGAACTTCAGCTTGGCGCAAGGTTGAGTTTCTGACGGCGCGGCCGCTCAATGCGGGAGCTTCGGCCTCAGCAATCCATACAGCCAGGTTCCGGCGAGCGCGCTGACAATGGCCGCTATCATCACGGTGACGCCATTGCCGACGAGCGCGAAGAGCGGGCCGGGGCAAGCGCCCGTGAGCGCCCAGCCCAGGCCGAACATCGTGCCGCCAACCGCGTAGCGGATGCCGCGGCCCAGGCTCTTGGGCGGAATCGCGATCGGTTCGCCGGAGAGGGTCTTCAGCCCCAGCCGCTTGATGAGGGCGACCGAAGCAGCGGCAACCGCGACGGCCGAGGCGATGATCTCGTACATACGGGGAGACTGAAAGCGGAACATCTCCTGGATGCGGAACCAGGAAACGACCTCCGACTCCGTCAGCACGATCCCGAAACACACACCGAGAAGCAGGTAAGCCGCCAGGGCGATCCTGGGCTGGCTTTGAGGGCGATCGGCAGGTGGATTGGTGGACATACGTTCTCACAGAAGCAGCGGAAGCAGGAAATGCGTTGCGATCAGGCCGCCGGCGAGACCCGAGATCGCATGGCCGGAGGTGCAGCCGCCGGCGTAAGCCGTACCGAAGCCCACCAGAAAGCCGCCCACGGAGACCGAGACGAATCCCTTGAGCGTGAGCAGCGCCGGCCACGCGAACAACTCGCGCGGCGCAAGCCCGGTGAAGTCGTGAATGCCCAGTCGCGTCAGGGCGATTCGGGTCTCCTCCGAGATGGCGACGTTCTGGGCCGGCCCCCAGTGCGCCGCCAGGAAGCCGCCCACGAG
>DATNLV010000445.1:0-2496 GCA_035602665.1 Bryobacteraceae bacterium
ACGCCCACCGAATGCCTCGGCCACCGCATGGCGCCGCTGGTGGCGAGCCGCGGCTGCTACGGCCATTGCGCATTCTGCTGCATCGCCGCCTGGCATGAGCAGACCATGCCGGGTAAACGATTCCGCCTGCGGCCGGTGGCCGATGTGGCGGACGAAATGGCGCAGCTTCATCGTGAGCGCGGGATCGAGCTGTTCCTCTTTCACGACGACAACTTCTTTCTGCCAAGCCAGGCGCTGACCCTGCGGCGCATCGAATCGCTGGCGGACTGTCTGGAGGAGCGCGGTGTCCGTGAGTTCGCCACTATCGTCAAGGCGCGGCCGAACGATCTCACGCCGGAGGTTCTCTCGCTGATGCGGCGCCGGCTGGGGCTCATCCGGATCTATGTGGGAATCGAGAACGCCTCCGACTCCGGCTTGCGGACGCTGCAGCGTGGTGTCGATGGCGACGAGAACCATCGCGCGCTCGAACTGCTGGAACGCTTCGGCGTTTTCCCCTGCTTCAACCTGCTGATCTTCGAGCCGTCGACAACCATCGCGGACCTGGAAACGAACCTCAGGTTCATGGAGCGCCATCGCTCGGTGCCGAATAACTTCGGCCGCGTGGAACTCTACGCGGGAACTCCGCTGCTGGCGCGGTTGCAGGCCGAGGGACGCGCCACGGGCGACTACCTGGCCTGGAACTACCAGATCGCCGATCCCGCGGCGCAGAACGTCTTCGAGATCGCCATGCGGTGCTTCTATACCCGCAACTTCTCGGAGCAGGCCACGCCGCATCGGCTGATGCAGACGCGCTTCTCGGTGGAGATCGCGGCGCGGTTTCATCCCGGAGCGTTTCGCGAGTCGTGGCGTGCGGAAGCAAAGCGGCTTGCCCGCGTGCTGACCGCCGATTCGGTCGGAGCGATGCGCGAAATCATCGCCTTTGTAGAGAGCGACGGCAAGGAATGCGACGAGTTGGACTTCTCAGTAGCGCTAGCGGGCAGGATGCGCGAGGTGGAGAGCTGTATCGATGCGGCGGCCATTGCCCTGGACCGCGAAATCCACGAAGCGGTTGGTCTACGGGCTGGAGTCGACTATGATCGACAAGAACAGCAAGTCCAGCCGGCCGGTTGAGCCGGCGATCGACAAGGGCTCGGCACGAGAGCGAACCCTCGCTCACCTGGAGGGCCTGATGCGCGCAGCGACCGCGATGGTCGGAACCGGGCTCCTGGTGGCATCGAGCGCGCGGGCGCAAGACCGGCCGCAGGTCGTCGATCCGCCACCACCGCCACCGCCGGAGTGCTGC
Source organism: Bryobacteraceae bacterium (assembly GCA_035602665.1). Lineage (GTDB taxonomy): Bacteria > Acidobacteriota > Terriglobia > Bryobacterales > Bryobacteraceae > DASWZN01. The sequence goes on from DATNLV010000445.1 coordinate 1,283, forward strand.
GAGAATCCCGACCAGATCTTCGTGCGCGGCTGCATCGACCGGACCGCGAATTGGCACAAAAGCGAAGGGCACTGGATCCTGACGTTCCGTTTGGGCACCTGGAGCCCGCGCATTGTCAGCTTTGAAGAGATTGAAAAGGCTGACATCAAGCTCTCTGGCATGGCGCTCAAGGAACTGAAGACCGCGTACGGGAGCGTCACTTTGACGCTCGCTCCGGTTGGGGATGAGAAGTCGCCGAAGCTGGAGCTTCCGGTGATGTGCAAGAAGAAAAAGTTGCCGCTCAAGTTCTCTTTGGACCTCCGGGAAGAGCCCGAGGAGTTTCGCGGTGTCCCCGTCAAGATGGTGAAGTAGGAGGCATCATGAGTGAAACGGCGCGGGAACGAACCATGGCGCGGCTCGAGAGTCTCATGCGCAAGACAGCGCTGGTTGGGACGGGCGTCCTGCTGTCATCATGCAGGCCCTTCGTGCACGTCGTCGATCCGCCGCCCCCTCCTCCGCCCGAGTGTTGCGAAAACCCCGACCAGTTCATGGTGCACGGCTGCGTCCGGTCGGAGGCCGTTTGGGAGAACGTGGGCGGGAAGCTGCTGCTGCGGTTAAGCCTGGACGCGGGATATCGCGGTATTGTCGGATTTGAGGGCCTCAATCAGTCCGACATCAAAGTGTCTGGCATGGTGCTTGGCGAGCTGACGCCGGGGGCCAAAGCTGTTGTCCTGGTGCTAGTGCCGGCGGGAGAAGGAACGTCTGCGACCGTGGAGCTGCCCGTTACCTGCAACGATAAGAAGGTTCCGTTCAAGCTCTCCCTGGATCTCACTGGAGGGGCTGCGGAGAAGCGCTCCGTGCCCGTTACCCAAGTGAAGTAAGATCTAACGCGCGCGGTCCGGTGTTGGTGGCGGAGGGTCCGCCTGGTGCGACGTGACGGGATCTCCCCTTCCCGCGGCTAGCCCGGTGGGCACAGCGAGAACAGTGATCGATTGCGCCGGAAAGGTCGCCGTGAGGCTACTGGTCGTGCCCCCCGCGACCGGCCCAGTGACGGCAAGATCCGGCTGCGCCACGATGGCCGCCAGATTCGCGTTGCTGTAGAGAAAAACCTTCGCGGGGCCACCCGGCGCCACGTTCGCGAGCGAGATCGTACTGGTCAGATCTCCATAGCTCTTGTTGATCACCACCACCGTCACTGCCTTGTCCGTGCTGCGGAGCGCTCCGTAAACCGAGAG
>DATNLV010000450.1:0-5063 GCA_035602665.1 Bryobacteraceae bacterium
GAACTCGCGCATCGTCTACCTGCACGGGTTCGCCTCCGGGCCGGGCTCGCAGAAGGCGCAGCTTTTTCGCCGCCGGTTTGGCGAGCGCGGCGTCTCGCTCGAAATCCCGGACCTGGCCGCGGGCGATTTCGAGCACCTCACCATCTCGGGCCAACTCGCGGTGATCGAAACCGTCGCGCGCGGCGAAGCCGTGTCCCTGATGGGATCGAGCCTGGGCGGATACCTGGCGGCGCTCTATGCGGCGCGGCATCCCGAAGTCGAGCGGCTGCTGTTGATGGCGCCCGCGTTCGGCTTCGGACGCCGGTTCCTGAATTCGATCGCACCGGCCGAGGCGGAGCGCTGGCGCGAAACCGGTTCGCGAGCCGTCTTCAACTACGCCGCACACCGCGAGGAGCGCCTCTGGTGGCGGCTCATCGAGGACGCCCTGCAGTTCGAGGAATTCCCGCCCGCCCCGCAGCCCGCGTTGCTCTTCCACGGCCGCCAGGACGCCCAGGTGCCCTGTCAGCTCTCGCAGGAATTCGCGAACCGCCATCCCAACGCCCGTCTGGAACTCTTCAACGACGGCCACGAGTTGCTGGATAGCGTGGATCGCATCTGGGACGCGTCCGCCGCGTTCTTGGGCCTTGCTGCAAGCTAGCCTATGAACGCCCCGTAAGCCACTTTTTTCAGCAGCGGTTCGCTGAGGCGTTCACAGGATGTTCAATCCGGCGCAGCCGGAGGCGAGGCTGATAGCTGACATGACAGCTGATAGCTGAAGGCTGAGGGCGAAGCCCTCACCCCTCGTCGTCGTCTTTCTTAGCGGCTAGCCTCGACAGCACCGTCAAATCTTCGAGCGTCGTCACATCGCCGGTTACGGCATGCGTGGTGACGATCTCGCGGAGCAGCCGGCGCATGATCTTGCCGCTGCGCGTCTTGGGCAGAGCGTCGGTGAACTTGATCTCGGCCGGCTTGGCGAACGCCCCGATCTCGTGCGCCACCCAGGTGCGCAGTTCCTCAACCAGCGCGTGGCGGTCCCAGGTGCCCTTCTTGAGCGTGACGAACGCGCATGGCGCCTGGCCGGTGACTTCGTCCGGGCGCCCCACCACAGCGGCCTCGGCCACCGCCGGGTGATGCACCAGCGCGGACTCGATCTCCATGGTGCTCAGCCGGTGTCCGCTGACGTTCATGACGTCATCGACGCGTCCCAGGATGGTGAAGTAGCCCTCCGCATCGCGGCGTGCCGCGTCGCCGGTGAAGTAGGTCCCCGGCATCCGGCTCCAGTACTGGCCGGCGTAGCGCTGCGGGTCGCCCCAGATGGTGCGCAGCATCGACGGCCACGGCCGCTTGATCACCAGGAAGCCCTCGTCGCCGTCCTCCACCGGATGGCCGTCCAGGTCCACCACCTCGGGCAACACGCCCGGCAGCGGGAAGGACGCGGAGCCCGGCTTGAGCGGCGTCGCGCCGGGCATCGGCGCGATCATGATGGCGCCCGTCTCGGTTTGCCACCACGTATCCACGATGGGGCAGCGATCCTTGCCGATCACGCGGTGATACCATTCCCACGCCGCCGGGTTGATTGGCTCGCCCACCGAACCCAATAGGCGGAGGCTGGAAAGATCGTGGCCCTCCGGCCAATGGTTGCCCTGTCGGATCAGCGCGCGGATCGCGGTTGGCGAGGTGTAGAAAATATTCACGCGGTACTTCTCGACGATGCTCCACCAACGGTCGAATTGGGGAAAGTCCGGTGCGCCTTCGTACATGACGGTAGTGGCGCCCGCCGCCAGCGGCCCGTACACGATGTAGCTGTGGCCGGTAACCCAGCCGATGTCGGCCGTGCACCAGTAGATGTCCTCCTCGCGCAGGTCGAAGACCCACTTCATGGTCATGAGGCACTGCAGAAGGTAACCGGCCGTCGAGTGCTGGATGCCCTTGGGCTTGCCGGTAGTACCCGACGTGTAGAGCACGTAGAGCGGGTGCTCGGCGTCGAGTTCGGCGGCGGGGCAGTTGTCGTCAACTCCTGCGTCGAGCTCGTGCCACCAGGAATCGCGGCCAGGGCGCATGGGGATCTCCGAGCCCGTTCGCCGGTACACGATCACGTCCCGCACGGAGGGGCATTCCGTCAGCGCCTCGTCCACCGCGGGCTTCAGCTTGATCTCCTTCCCTCGCCGCCAGCCGCCGTCGGCCGTGATGACCACCGTCGCTTCCAGGTCCTGGATACGGGTCTTCAAAGCCTCGGCCGAGAAGCCGCCGAACACCACGCTGTGAATCACGCCCAGCCGCGCGCAGGCCAGCATGGCCACTGGCAACTCGGGGATCATGGGCATGTAGAGAATGGCGCGGTCGCCCGCTTTCAGGCCGCGGCTCTTGAGCACGTTGGCGAACCGGCACACCAGCCGGTGCAACTCGCGGTAGGAGATTGTGCGCTGATCGCCCGGCTCCCCTTCAAACAGGATCGCCACTTTGTCGGCGCGCGGCGTGGTCAGATGGCGGTCCAGGCAATTGGTGGAAGCGTTGGTTTTGCCGCCGGCGAACCACTTGACGAACGGAGGCGCCCACTCGAAGGTGTTGGTCCACTTCTCAAACCAGAACAGTTCCTTCTCCGCCAGGCCTCCCCAGAATTCCTCGGGCTTCTCCTTCGCGTGCGCCCACAGATCGCGGTAGGCATCCATTCCCGAGACAAACGCGCGGCGGACAAACTCCGCCCCGGGCTCATAGACTTTTCCCTCCATGACGCTCCTCTGGCTGTGAAGTGGGACTACCGTCTTCACAATAGCTCAGGGCGAGCCGTTACGCTGATGCACCAGCCGGTGGCACCAAGGCTCGTCTTCGCCCGCGCCCGGGCCTGCCGCCCGGCCGAAGCAACCTTTTTCGGTCACACGCAACCGAACTAAATATTCTCTTATCGTTCAATGGGATGCGATTGTCCGGCGTGGCGCCTGCGCGTTTCGGGCCGCACAGTGTGGATGTCGGGCCGATTCGGAGGTCTTGCGGGATATGATTGAAGCAGATGGCGTTTGGCCGTCCAATGATCGTGTTTCGGGTGATCCTGGTGGTGGCTGTGCTGTTGCTCACCTTTGGGGGGCGGCTCCGCATAGGCTGGCTCCCCGGGGACTTCGTCATCCGAGGACGGCACTTCGTCTTTTACTTCCCGCTGGCGACCTGCATAGTACTAAGCCTGGTACTTTCGATACTGCTCTGGACCCTCGATCGCAGATAGGGGTAGCCACGTACCAGGACTCCTAGCCTGCCCTGGCTCTCGATCTTTTTGAAAAATAAAGCTTGCAGCCTCCGAAACTCCCGAGTTAGACTGTTATTGAACTTTGGTCATCCCCCGAAACGGGGGTATTACCCCCCGGCGGAGGGGTGGAGTACCGCGAGCGAAACGTGGGCATCGCGGACGTCGTAGAACAAAGTGAGGCGCGTGTGAATCTGTTGCTTCTGAACAAAGCGGTCAGCACGGAACGGAAGCAGGTTCCCGAGGAAGTGACCGAGGCGTCACTTCAAGCCTACCTGGATCTTGCCGAGGCCGTCTATCAGCTCGGAAACGTGGATCGGGCGGGGGAGATGTTGGAGCGGGCCTCCGAGGTCGCACACGATCTCCCGGAGGACGATCCGCGCCTGGCTCAGACACTCAACAAGCTCGGTGTCGTTCGCGGGCGGCAGGGACGGTACGCCGAGGCGGAGCGCCTCCTGAAGCGCGCCGTGGGCATGGCCGAGCGCGGCGCCAAGCTCTCGGGACCCGAGTTGCCCACCTACCTCTACAATCTGGCGGTGGTGTATCGTCTCAGCGGAAGGAAGCCGCAGGCGCGCGCCCTGCTGGAGCACGCCCTCAAGGCCGCCGAGGAAGCGCATGGGCCGCAGTCGTTGCAGGTGGCCTGGGTGCTCGATCAGATCGGCGACGCGGGCATCACCGAGAGCGACGTGTCCACCGCCTTTTTCGCGCTGGGGCGCGCCCTGGCGATCAAAGAGGAAGCGCTGGGCGCCGATCACTGGGACGTCGCCGTGACACTCGGCAAGCTGGCGGAAGTTTACTTCAAGCAGGGCCGCTACAACGAGGCGGAGCCGTACCTGGTTCGCGTGATCACGGTCCGGGAGCGGGTCCTCGGCTGGGGCGACCCGGCCATGGCGAAGCCGCTGGTGCGGCTGGCCCACCTCTACGCGCGGCAGCGCAAACACGGGCGCGCCGAACAGATCGTTCGTTACGCCATCACGCTCTTTTCGAAAGTGCTGCCCGTCGAGCATCCCGACATCATCGGCTGCCTCAATCTGCTGGCGGAAACCTACCGCGGCCTCGGCCGTTACGGAGAGGCCGACGCGGTCTGGCTACTGGCGCAAGGTCTGCTCGAGGGCTCCGGCGAGCGCCAGAAGGTCGGCCGCCTCGCCAATCCGCGACCGCCGCGCATCTCCGCGCCCGAGCCGCAAGTCTCCGAGACCTAAGGTCTCCCGCGGTCGATGCCGCCGAAGAAGTCCGGGCAGGCAATTGAGCCACGGATGAACGCAGACAAACGCCGATAACTCATCTCTTTTCGATCCGTGTTCATCCATGTTCATCCGTGGCCAGTAATGTCTTGGCCGTTCGCGCCCTTGCGGCCCCTGTCTCGCTAAACTGGATGAGAGAGGCATCCAGTGGAACGATTCGATGCAGTTGTGGTGGGGGCGGGGCCGACCGGGCTGGCCTGCGCGATCGAGCTGAAGCGGCGCGGCCTTGACGCCGCCATATTCGACAAGGGCTGCCTGCTGAACTCGATCTACCACTACCCTACCCACATGACGTTCTTCACGACGCCGGAGCTGCTCGAGATCGGCGGCATTCCGATGACGTCGCTCGGCGAGAAGCCGACCCGCACCGAGGCGCTCAAATACTACCGCCGCGTGGCCGAGCACTTCGACCTGGATATCCACCAGTACGAGCGTGTGGAGCGCATCGAGGGCGACGACGGCAGCTTCGTCGTCCACACGACCGACCGGCTGGGCTGCCCGCGCGAGTACGGCGCGGGGAAAGCGATCCTGGCCAGCGGCTACTACGATCTGCCGAATCGACTCGACGTGCCGGGGGACGCGCTGCCGAAGGTCATCTACTACTA
>DATNLV010000473.1:0-8711 GCA_035602665.1 Bryobacteraceae bacterium
GAAATCGCAGGACAGCGGCCGCGGTAGTCCCATCAGGCTAGCCCGCCCGTGTGCCGTCGGGCACCGGCCTTTCGGGGACGGCGAGTGCGGGCGCGATTCCGTCGGCGTAGCCCAGATCGAACAGCATCCCTTCGGAGAGGACGCCGCGCATGCGCCTCGGCTCCAGGTTGACCACGAACAGCGCCTGCCGCCCTTCGACCTCGCCCGTTGCTCGACGCTCGTTGCGCGATGATAGGCCGCGAGCTCCTTAGCTGCGCTATCGGGGAACCGTCCCGGGTACGGCCGTGAAGGCTCGGCTTGATCAACGGGCCACGGGCCACGAGCAACGAGCTGCTTTCCGACGAGCGACGGGCTTGCGGGGGGCGGGCATGCGAAAAGCGTACCATGGCAGCCGGGCTTCGGATATGCTGGTAGCCATGCCTGCGGAAAACGAGCTGGTCACGATCTTTCGCTCCACCGACGCCGACGCCGAGCAGCAGGCGAGCGTCGTGTGCGACATGCTCGCCAATGCCAATATCGCCGCCGAGATCTTCGACGATTCGGCACCGGGAGTGCCGGAGGGCGCGGTTGAAGTCCGAGTGCCGGCCGGGCGCCAGGCGGACGCCGAGAGTCTCATGGCGATTCAGCGGGACTTCAACCCCGGCGCGCTCGATTTGTCGCACGATCTCGACATGGTCCCGGTCTTCGCTTCCGATGCGCCCAACGCCGAGATGATCGCGGCCGAGATCCGCAGCATCCTGGAGTCGCAGAGCATCCCGTCGATGGTGGTGAGCGGCACCATGTTCCCCAGCCTGCCCTTCGAGGTCCGCGTGCCCAGGGAGCGGTTGGAGGAGGCGAAGCGCGCGATTGCCTCGGCCGAAGAGGCCGGCCCCGACGCCGCCGACGAGGCTGAACTGGAGTCGGAAGAGGGCGGCGACAGTCCCGCATGAGCCGGTTCTGGGGATGGATGATCCTGGGCGTTTCGGCTCTCGGTTCGTCCAAGCCAATCCCTCCGACGGATGAAGGCGTCATGCTCGCCGCAGTCTCCCGCGACGAGTCCATGCTCGTTGGTGGAATAGGCTCAGGCAAATGGACCGGACGGGGAACCGTTGTGGTGGAACCGCTGGCTCGCCTGACCGAGTCTGGAGAGTGGAAGAGCCTTCCTTGCGGCGTTGATCACTTGAAGGGCTGTGCCGGGTTTGCGCGCGACTACCTCAATAAGCGCCATTCCTACACAGTGGTCAGCGCCGATGGGCGAAACGCGACGGTTGACTCTGCGCCCACTACCCTCGATGAATGCTACGGCTTCAACGGGGTTGGAACGTATGCTGGCGCTCCCATCGCAAAGTCGGCAATTGCGGCGAGCGTAGCCGATATGTTTGCGGATAGTCCGCCGCCGAAGCTCCTTGACAGGGATGAAGCGGTGCCAATTCGCAAGGCACTTGCCCCTCTCATCCCGCGAAAGCTGGATTCAATTCAACATCTGCGGCTCTTCACCCTGCGGCTCGAGGGTAGGGACGTGATTGTAGTCCAACGAGTCTTCGCTGACTTCGCGAACCTGCCAGGACACGAATCGCTTAAGCTGATCTTTGCTATCGGTGCCATGGACCAGGGCGGCTTTCACATCATCTACTGGAAGCAGAATACCGAAGATGAGGACGAACGAATACTGGGAACCGTTCGATTGAGGACTGGACGCGACTTCCTTATCACCACGGTGAGTGATCCGGAATCGCAATCGTTCCGTGTCTACGGCATCCGCGATGGCCGCCTGGCACTGGTGTATTCGGGTGGCGGATCGAGTTGCTGATACAACCCCGTCCCTAGAACGGATCGTAAAGCCCCGGCGCGCGATCTTCCTGTTCCCCAGCCTGCCCTTCGAGGTCCGCGTGCCCAGGGCGCAGTTGGAGGAGGCGCGGCGCGCGATTGCCTCGGCCGAAGAGGCCGGCCCCGACGCGGCCGACGAGGCTGAACTGGAGTCGGAAGAGGGTGGCCAGTAAAACTCACTCCTGGCGGAGTGTCACCGCGGGGTCGGTGCGGATCGCGCGGCGCGCCGGGACGAAGCCTGCGGCGAGCGCAACCAGGAGCATCAGCGCGGAGGCCGAGGCGATAGCGGACCAATCCCCCGCGCTGACGCCGTAGAGCTGGCTTGCGAGGGCTTTCCCAGCAGCGAGAGTGAGTACGACTCCCAGCGCGATGCCCAACGCCGCCAACCGCGCGGCGCGGCCAAGCACGGAGCCCAGGACATCGGCGGGCCGGGCCCCCAGCGCCATGCGAATTCCGGTCTCGCGTGTGCGCGCGCTGACAAAATGGGAGATGACGCCGTAGAGACCCACAGTCGCCAGCAGCACACCCATGAGCGCGAGCGCGGCTGCAAGTTGCGCAGGCACGCGAAATTCGTCGAGCGCCGATTCCACCAGGCTGCCCAGGGTAAAGGAGGAATACACAACCAGCTCCTTGTCGACCTCCTTGAGCCGTTCCCGTACGGGCTTGACGAGCGCCGCGGCGCCAGGTGCGGTTTCGACCAGCAGGTTCACGTCGCCGGAGTCCATCTGAGCGAATGGGAAGTAGAGATAAGGGCCCCGCGCTTCGGCGATCGAATTGACCCGGGCGTCGCGGGAGACGCCGACGATTTCCCAGGCCGGGCCGTTCGCGCCGCCGGTCCGGAACACCTTCCCGATGGGATTCCGTGAAGGCCAAAAGCGGCGGGCAGCGGTCTGGTTGACTACGGCGACCTTGAGCGCCGAAAAGCCGTCATGGTCGTCGAACTCGCGGCCGCGCAGCAGAGGCGAGCCGAGCAGGGAAAAATAGCCCGGACCGACGACAGACATCCCGACCTCAACCGGCTCCTGCCGAGGTCCGGGTAGCAGGATTTTCTCGGTGCGGCCGCCACCGGATCCGCCTAGCGGAGGCCGCATCGCGACGGCGGCGCCGCGCACTCCGGGCAAGGCGCGCACGGCGTCGGCGATCTGGCGGTACAGCAGATCGTGCCGCCCCGTTCCGGCCGCGCCGACATGCGGGATTTCAAGGACCAGAACGTTGTCGTGCCTGAACCCGGGGTCGGCTTCGAGAGCGTTGCGGAAGCTGCGCGCCAGCAGAATACTCACCACCACCAGCACCAGCGAGACGCCGACCTGAAAGACCACCAGCGCGTTCCGGGCCCGGGCGCGGGCGGCGGAGGTGCCGGCCCCGGCGGCCGCGCCCTTGAGTGCCGGTGCCAGGTCCGCCCGCGCGGACATGAGAGCCGGGACCACACCGAAGACCAGGCCGCTCGCGGCGGCGACCGCCAGCGAGAACAGCAGCACGCGCGAGTCAAGCACAAAGTCGAGGTTGGGCGCGATGCGGTCCAGTCTCAAAGCCGGCGGCAGGACTCGAATGAGAACGCCTCCAAGAGCGACACCCGCGACGGCTCCAAGGCCTGCCAAAAGGGCGGCTTCGGTGAGAAGTTGGCGCACCAGGCGGGCCCGGCCGGCGCCGAGTGTCAGACGGACGGCCATCTCGCGTTTTCGCGTCTCGGCGCGTGCCAGCAGCAGCATGGCGACGTTCACGGAGGCGAGGAGCAATACCGCGCCAACCAGCGTCATCACCAGAAGGCCCAAAGCTCCGGCGGCGCGCATCCGGTGCTCGCGATCGGATTCCACGCGCACGCTCCTGCCCTTGTTCGTAGCCGGGTAAGCGCGCGCCAGGTTGGAGGCGATGTTCGTGAGTTCCTGCTGCGCCCGGCTGATCGGAACGCCGGGCCGCAGCCGCCCAATGACGGTGAATTCCGGGACCCTTCGGTCATGCACTTCTTCCGGTTGATTCCACGTGCTGAATGGGACCCACAGGTCGGCGGCCATGTCGTTGCGCGTGCCCCTGAAGGACGCGGGGGCGACGCCGACTATCGTCACCATTCCGCCATTCATCGGAACCGCCTGGCCGATGACCCGCGCGTCGCCGCCAAACTTCGACTGAAAGAAACGGTGACCAAGAACGATGGCGGGAGACGGCTCCGCCTCTTCGCGAAAGGTGCGTCCCGTGGCTGCCTCGACGCCCAGAAGCGTGAAGAAGTTGTCGGAGACCACCTCGGCGTAGGTCCTTTCGGAGACTCCGTTGATGGTGAGCACGGGCCCGCGATAATCCACGGCGGCGACGCCGGCGAGCGAGGTGGCGCTGCGGTAGTCCAGGTAGTCGGCGCCGGCGACTCCTGCAAAGCCCGACTCAGGCGACGTCGTAATGATGTGCACGATCTCGGAAACGCGCGACACCGCCATCGGGCGCGTGAAGATCGCATCGATGAAGCTGAAGATAACGCTGTTAGCGCCTATGCCCGCGGCCAGTGAGAGCGCCGCGATCAACGTGAAGCCGGGGTTGGCGCGCAGGCCGCGTATCCCGTAACGCAGGTCTTGTGCCACGGTTTCCAGCCACGCCAGCGGGCGCCCGTCGCGGCACTCCTCCTTGGTCCGGTCCACGCCGCCGAGCGAAAGCAGCGCCTGGCGCCGGGCCTCGACTGGAGTCATGCCGGCGCGGATGTTGTCCTGGGTGCGGCTTTCCACGTCGAACTTCAATTCGTCGTCGAGGTCGCGCTCGAAGCGCCCTCCGCGGAATCGATCGAGCCATGACATGGAGGCGCTCCTAGGTGTTTTCCAGAATGAGCGATACCGCCGAGGTGATGCGCTCCCAGTTCGACAATTCCTCCTCGAGCTGGCGGTGGCCGGCGGCGGTCAGCCGGTAATACTTCGCCCTGCGATTGTTCTCCGATGCGGCCCACTCCGCCTTGACCCACTTGCGGCGTTCCAGACGATGCAGGGCAGGGTAGAGGGATCCCTGCTGCACCTGCAGGATGTCGCGGGAGACCTGCTGTATGCGCTGGGAAATGGCGTACCCATGCATCGGCCCCGGGACCAGGACCTTGAGGATCAGCAGATCGAGAGTGCCCTGAAGAAGATCCGTCCTCGAGGAGTCGCTCATGAAGACATTCTACCTGAGTCTCCTGTAGAATGTCAAGGGGAAAGCGCGGCCTAGAACGGATCGTAAAGCCCCGGCGCGCGCTCTTCCGGGCTCATCGGCGTTTCGAATCGGATGCGGCGTCCGTCCGAAAGGATCGAGACCAGGCCGTCACGGTCCGTGCGGAGCACCGCAGTGTGCAGGCTGTCGAGGCTATCGAGGACCTCGCGGTTCGGGAACCGGAACTGGTTCTCAAAACCATCCGAGATCACGGCGAAGACCGGCTGCACGGCGTTGAGGAACGGTTCCGTGCTCGACGTCCTGCTCCCGTGGTGGGCTACCTTGAGAACGTCAGTGAGCTCCAGCGTTCCCGCCTCCACCAACTGCCGCTCCACGCGCCGCTCGATGTCGCCAGTGAACACAAACGACCTCTGGCCGTAGCTGATTCGCAGCACCATCGAATCGTTGTTGGGCGCTTCCGCCGAGGGCTCGTGGTCTGGCAGCGGCGCCAGCACCTCAATGCCGGCTCCGCCGTAGCGGAACCGCTGGCCGCTCTCGAGTCTCACGATGCGAACGTGGCGCCGCCGGGCTGCCTCCTCCAGGTGCCGCCACTCGGGAGAGTCCGCCACCGCCCCGATCCACAGCTCTTTGGGACGGAAGTTGTCGATGATCGCGGCCAGGCCGCCGATGTGATCCTCGTGCGGATGGCTGAGCGCCACGGCGTCGAGCCTGCGGATCGAGCGCGACCAGAGGTAGGGCGAGACCACGTCCTCGCCGGTGTCGATGCGCGGCTTGCGCGAGCTTCCGTGCGCCGCGAGGCCCCCGCCATCGAGCATCATGAGCTTGCCGTCGGGGAAGGCGAGGAACAGACCGTCGCCCTGGCCTACGTCGATGGCCGTGAACTCCAGAACGCCGCGCTCCGTCCTGGGCGGGAAGGGATGCCACACCAGCAGCGCCAGCAGCAGAGCGTTTGCAGCCAGGACGCCGAGCGCGGCGCGCCGCCGTTCAAAGACCAGGGTCAGCGAGACCACCGCCGCCACGATCGCCACGGCCAGCCATAGCGGCGGGTCCGAAATGCGCCAGTCCGGCTCCCATCCCACGTGCCACAGGGCGATGCTTTCTGAGACCCTCAGCAGCCAGCCCGCGATGGCGGCCGCGAACCCCCAGCCGGTGAATACCGCGACGAATCCCACCGGGATCACCGCGGACATCAGCGGCACGATGAGCAGGTTCGCGCTCAGCCCCGTGATGGAGACGCGATGGAAGTAGATGCCCATGGGCAGTGCCAGGCCGAACTGCATCACCGCCGAGATGACGGTCAGGTCCCAGCAGAAGACCATCACGCGTGCGGCCGGCCCCAGCACCCGCAGCCAGGCGGCGGGAGAAACCACGCGCCTCACGGCGAACGACAGCGTTTCGGCCAGCAGCCTGAGCTCGACGCGGAAGTGCGCGGCGCGCGGCGGCATGTGCAGGTCGCGGTCGCGATCCGCGAGGTCCCTCAGTCCCAGGGCGAGCGGCCCCGAAGTCCGCTCGATGATGGGAACAGCCAGCGCGCCGATCAGCGCCACGGCCAGGAACGAGAGCTGGAAGCTGGCGTCGAACAGCTGCTCCGGGTCGAAGACCACGAAGGCCAGCGCCACCGCGGCCAGCAGGTTCAGCACGCGCGAGCGGCGGTACATGTAGCGCAGGAAGACGTACAGCGCGAAGCCCGTGGCCGAGCGCACCGCCGGCGCCTGCCATCCGGCGACGAAGGCGTAGAGCATGGCCGCGAGCGCGGTGGCCCTCAGCGCGACCCGCTCCGGCACGAAACACACGCGCAGCAGAAACAGGAGGAACCCGGCCAGCACCGTGACGTGCAGTCCGGAGATGACGATGGTGTGATAGGTTCCGGTGCGGCGAAAGTGGTCGGTCCAGACCCTTTCGAGATTGGACGATTCGCCGATGAGAACGGCCTTGGTCATGGCCGAGGCGTAGGTGTCGCCGGGGTAGAGCTTGTCCAGGCGGTGGAGCGCGGCGCTGCGCAGGTCGAAGATGACTTTCCAGAAGCGCGAGCCGCAGCGGCCCGGCAAGAAGCGCAGACTCGCTGCGCGGCCCGAGGCGGTCCAATAGATGTCCTGGCGGGCCTGGTACGCGACGTAATCGAACGAACCGGGATTGCGGAAGTTGTGCGTGCGCCGCACGCGCGCGTCGAGCTCCACCATCCGGCCGAAGTCGAAGTCCGGCAGCCGCTCGCCCGGTTTGACGTACAGGCTGACGCGGGCGCGCGCGTGGGGAGCGAGCTCCAGGGTGAACTGCTCGCGGTCGGCGGAGAACACGGGAGGGTTGACGACGCAGCCGCTCAGGATCACGGTCTCGCCGGCCGCGGCGTCGATCTCGGGCGGCGGGCCGGGGCGATGGTGGACAGCGATCAGGGCTCCGGTGAAAACGCATGCCGCGAGCGCGGCGGCGACCGCGACGCGGCGGGGGCTCGTGAAGAATGCGAGGGCCGCCAGAACGGCCAGGACGGCGATCGCCAGACCGAGCTCGGACGTACGGAACGACACGAATCGCGCGGCAACGACACCTCCGCCGAGGGCGAAAAACGGCGCTAGCAGCGGGTTACGCAAAATGCTCTCGGAGAGGTAGTGCCGGGAAGGCGGGAAAATTCACACTGACAACGCGGCCATCCGCGAAATGGCGTTGACCAGCTTGCGGTAGGGAACCCGGTCCAGGGCGGGGAAGGGCAGCCATTCGCCATCGCGCCACGTGGAGTAATACCAGCGCGCGAGCAGGGCCAGGTGCTCCTGCCGCTCTTCTAGCGAAGGCCGGCGGGGCTGGATCGCGGCCACCACTTCGCGCAGCCGGTGATCCATCGAAATGGTCTTTCCCTCGATCACCTCGAAGCCGAACCGCACCGCCGGCTGCCAGCAGCCCGCGACCACGAACCACAGCTCCACGGCGCCCGGCTCGGCGGAGGCCGTCACCGCCACGCCGCACAACTGGTCGATGTCGGCCACCAGGGTATCGCGCAGGCGCAGGGCTTCCTGTATTCTCTCGATGCGTGCGTGTTCCCGTGCCGCGTCCTCGAAGCGCAATTCCTCGCTCAGCCGTTCCCGTGCCGTCTCGAGCGGCTCCACCAGCGAGCGGCCATCCGTATGGAGGAACGCCGCCACGCGATCCACCTCGGCGCGATACTCGTCGGCGGTGACGGCCTGCTGGCACGGCCGCATGCATTTGCTCATCTCGCCGTAGATGCATCCGGGGTGCTCGGGCGACGGCGCCAGATCCTCCTGGCATCGCCGGATCTGGAACAGCTCGAGCGTCGCGGCTTCGAACTGCTCGGCGGCGGCGCGAGTACGGAACGGGCCGCAATAGAGGCCGCGCCCGCCCGCCAGGCGCGTGGTGATCTGCGTCCGCGGGAACGCGTTGGAGAGGATCAGCTTCACGTAAGGCGGCATGCGGAGCTTGGCCAGCTCCAGGTAAGTCTCCGGGAAGTGCCGCCGCGCCAGCTCGTAGAACAGCAGCCGTGTCTCGAGCGCGGAGCCGGCCAGCCAGTACTCGACGCGGCTCGCCACCGGCCTCAGGTTCAGCCACCGCGATGGCCCCGGCCGCTCGCCGAGAAGGCGCTTCAGGCGCCGCCGCAGCACGCCGGTCCGCCCCAGGTACGGTGCGCCCTCGCGCGGCCAGACCAGGAACACCGCGGGCCTGTCGGGAGTCTCTGCGATGCGCGCATCGACCTGGCCTGGTGCGGCCGCAAGATCGATCACGAAGGGATCGTGCGCCATTCAACTCCACGTTCGCACAGGCTTGTGGCCTGTGGCTTGTGG
>DATNLV010000486.1:0-2430 GCA_035602665.1 Bryobacteraceae bacterium
GCGAAATTCGTGCCTGTCCCACCATCCGTCTCCTGCGAGTCAATCTGCTCGACATTCGCTTCAGGCCTACTCTTCCCCGCGCCCGCCCTCGTCTTCCAGTCCGTCCAGCAGCTCCGGCTCGCGCGCGAACCGCTTCAAAACTCGCAGCGAATTGCCCGAGCTGAATCCCGCCACCCGCAGCCGCCGATAGGCGGAGGCCAGGTTCTTAGGCTCCGCCAGGAAGACGTCCAGCGCCACGCTCCGGTACTTCCGTCGCAGAAACGCCTCCACCAGCGCCACCTCGTCCGTTTCGCTGTAAACCTTGGCGACGGCTTTCTCGGCCACCGCCGGTGCCACGCGCTTCTTGCGCAAATCGCTAAGCGTGCGGGCCTTCCCTAAACCCTGGCTGTCCAGCCGCCAGGAAGCGACGGCTTCGGCATACCGTTTATCGTCCAGATAGCCGCAGTCCTTCAGCCGGACCAGGATCCCGGCGACATCTCCGGCGCGCTCCGCCCGGCGCTCGAGCTTCTGCCGCAGATCGCCGGCCGAGTGCGCGCGTCCGGCCAGCGCGCGCAGCGCGTACTCCCACAGCGCTTCCGAGTTCAACCGGCGTGGTGCCCGTTCGTTCATTGCCGCCCGCCACTTCCGCAGATTCGCCTCTTATTATTCTGCTCCGCTGGAATCGCTTTTCCGATACTATGCTAGTATGCAGGTGAGAAGAGAAGCCTGCAAGGAGGGAGCATTCATGGCGGAAGAAGGCAGCAAGTTATCGTTTTTTGCGTTCGGGTTGGGCCTCGGCCTGGCAGTCGGAGTGCTATTCGCTCCCAAGTCCGGGGAAGAGACCCGCGAATTCATCCGCGGCAAGGCGGACGAGGGGAAAGACTACCTGCGGCGGCGCAGCGACGAGCTACGCGACAAGGCCGAAGACGCGCTCGATCGCGGCCGGACGGTCGTGAACCGGCAGCGCGAGAACCTGTCGGCGGCGGTCGAAGCCGGCAAGCAGGCGTACCGCGAAGCAGCCAGCGGCCGGGTTGCGGAGGACGAGCAGACCTAGGTTCATGGACTCCAATAGCGCAGTGAATTGGATGATCGTCTTCGCCTCCGCGGCGTCCCTCTGTCTGGTCATTCAGGTGATCCTGCTGGGGGTCATGGCGTACGCTTCCTGGGTTACCAAGAAGCAGAGCGCCGAGCTGGTTGCCAAGGTGGGGCCGCTGGTCGAAAAGATCGAGCCGTTCGTCGACACCAGTCAGCAAGTGCTCGAGGATGTCCGCCGGTACGCTGCCGAGATTTCCAGCAAGACCAATGATTTGCTGGACCTCAGCCGGAAGCAGTTGCTGCGGGTCGACGATGTGATGGGCGAGGCCGCTTCCCGCACCCGCGCCCAGATGGACCGCATCGAGATGGTCATGGACGACACGGTCAATCGCTTCCAGGAGACCACCACGCTGTTGCAGAACAGCATTGTGCGTCCCGTGAGGCAGATCAATGCGGTCACCGCCGGCATCCGCGCCGCGCTGTCGTATATGGCCGGAAGCCGCCGCGCCACCGTCGAGCAAGCCACGCACGACGAGGAAATGTTCATATAGGCGCCGCGCGCATGCGCCTTCCATGATCGACATCCATAGTCACGTCCTGCCCGGCCTGGACGACGGCTCCAGATCCCTCGAACAAAGCGTGGCCATGATTCGCATCGCGGCCGAAACCGGTACCACCGATCTGGTGGCCAGTCCGCACGCCAACCTCGAGTTTTCGTTCGATCCGGAGCGCACCGAGGAGCTCCTGGCCCAACTCCAGCAGGCCAGCCAAGGCGTGCGCCTCCATCGGGGGTGCGACTTCCACCTGTATTTCGACAACATCCAGGACGCCCTGGCGAACCCGGCGAAGTACACCATCAACCACAAGCGATACCTGCTGGTGGAGTTCCCGGATGTCCTGATCGCCCGGAGCACGCCCGAGGTCTTCGCGCAGCTGCTCCAAAGCGGGATGACGCCCATCATCACCCACCCGGAGCGCAACTACCTGCTGCACAGACGCATGCCGGAGCTCGAGAGCTGGATCGACAGCGGCGTCCTGGTGCAGGTGACCGCGCAGTCTCTCCTGGGACGGTTTGGCACGGAAGCGCGCGCCGTGGCGCGCCAGCTCATGAAGCGCGGGATGGTCCACTTCATCGCCAGCGACGCCCATGACGAGCAGGACCGCACCCCCCGGCTGGATCTGGCCTACAACCACGTGGCCAGCCGCTACGGCCGCGAGCGCGCCGAGCTGCTCTTCGTCACCAACCCCCGCGCCGTGATCGAAGGAGCGCCCCTCCCCGAACAGCCTCCGCCCGAGCCCGAAGCGCCGCGTAAGTGGTTCCAATTCTGGAGATAAGTGGGTAGCCAGCCTCCGTGGCGCAGGCACTCCTGCCAGCCGCCTCGACACTCGTGTCGAGGCTAGTGGCCGCAAACCCGG
>DATNLV010000311.1:0-4308 GCA_035602665.1 Bryobacteraceae bacterium
TCATGGCCGCGAGTTCCTCGCCGGCCGCGTCCTTCTCAGGTTCTTCGGGCACGTTCCCTGTTCCGCGGCGTGCGGCCGCGCCCTCCACGAGACGATGCCGTGTGAGTCGCCGTCATCTTCGAGTGGATTCCGCCCCGCGGCGCGAACTCGCCGGTCACGGTGATCGACACCGGCTTGGCCGCCGCCACGATGTCGTGCAGGAACCGGTTCACCACGTTCTCCTGGAAGATCCCCAGGCTGCGATACGCCAGCGCGTACATCTTGAGCGACTTCAGTTCCAGGCACCGCGCCTTCGGCACGTAGCGGACGGTGATCTCGCCCGAATCCGGCAGGCCCGTCTTGGGACAGACCGATGTGAACTCCGGGATCGTGATTTCGATTTCGTAGCCGGGGAACT
Organism: Bryobacteraceae bacterium; assembly: GCA_035602665.1. GTDB lineage: Bacteria > Acidobacteriota > Terriglobia > Bryobacterales > Bryobacteraceae > DASWZN01. The sequence goes on from DATNLV010000311.1 coordinate 398, forward strand.
GGTTGGGCCAGGTCTCGATCTCGGGCAGTTCGGCGTCGAGCCCGGCGCTCGCGTGCTCATCCGTGTAACCGTACTTGCTCATGCTTCCACCAGGGTTTTGGCCAGCAGGTCCAGGAACATTCCCACGTCGGCCACCACGCCGACCGCTTGGCCGGTGCCGCGATCGCTGACTTTGGTGGCCACGGCGGGGTTGATATCGACGCACACGAATTTGATCCAGCTCGGCGCCATGTTCCCGGTGGCGATCGAGTGCAGCATCGTGCCCAGGCACAGAACCAGCCCGGCGTTCTTCAGTTCCGCGGCGTAAGCGTCCTGCGCCTGGTTCATGTCGGTGATGGTTTCGGGCAGCGGCCCGTCGTCGCGCAGGCTGCCCGCCAGGATGAACGGCACGCCGGCGCGCACGCACTCGTACAGCACGCCGCTCCGCAGCCGGCCGCTCTCCACCGCCTGCCGGACTCCGCCGCACCGGTAGATGGCGTTGATGGCCCGCATGTGGTTGCGATGGCCGTGCTCTTCCTGGCGTCCATCGGAGAGGCGCAACCCCAGCGAGGTGCCGAACAGCGCGGCTTCGATGTCATGCACGCCCAGGGCGTTGCCGCTCAGCACGCCCTGGACAAATCCGTTCCGGATCAGCGCCGCAAGGCCCGTCGCGCCGCCGGTGTGGATCACCACGGGACCGGCCACCACCAGCACCTTCTTGCCCTGCTCGCGCGTCTGGCGGATCAGGGCCGCGGTTTGGCGCACCGCCGTTTCCACCTGCCGCTCGGAGGAAACGCCGTTGGACATGAACGCGAAGGCCAGCCGGTCGCGCTCCTTCGATTCCGGCAGCACGCGGATGCCGCGCATGCCGATTACGACGCGGTCCCCGGCCCGCAGGTCGCGCAGGCGCCGGCATTCGGCGCGCCCGTCCGCCACCACCACCAGCGCGTCCATGCGCTGCTTGTCCACGTCGATCCAACGCTGCTCGTGGCGCACCTGCGTGCGGTAATTGGTTGAAGAGTAGAAGTCGTCGGGCGCGCAGCGGTCGCGCTCCACCAACGCCAGCGTGGCGTCGCCCGGATCCGCCGTCGAGCAGCCCATGCCGAGCAGTTGCTGGAGCATCTGCTCCATCTGCCCGGCCTCCTGCGCCTCCAGTCTGAGACGCAGGTAGGATGCCTCGCTGTTGGTCCGGCCGATACGGAACTGCTCGACTTCGAAACGGCCGCCGTATTCGACCACCGTGTCGAAGATCCGCTCCATGATGTGCGAATCGATCAGGTGGCCTTCGGCCTCGACGATTTCGTGAAAAGCGCCACTCATGGAAAAGAGTCCGCTCCCTTACGGTCGCGGTTCGGTGCTATGCCCGCGTCAGAAAAATCGGGAAGCCGGTCTTGCCGGCGTAGTTCGGGCGCAGGCGCTCGATGTTGTACATGCTGGCCAGGTCCACCATGCGCGGTCCCAGCTTGGGGTCCGGAATCGGCATGCGCGCGAAGCAGCCGTTCACCACGGCCATCATGACGCCGTGCGTGCCTTCCTCCAGGCAGTCGCAGGCCATGTTGCCGTAGGTGCCCGCCACCAACTTGTCGATGAAGTCCGGATCGCCGCTGCGCAGCTCGTAGGTGAGATCGCTGATGACGGTCTCTTCCTTCACGCGCCGCTTGATTTCTTCGCTGAGATCCTCGGCGACGTTCGCTTTCTTGCGGTGGCCGAACGCGTCCGCCTCGCCATATTCGCGAACGGTGTAGCCTTCCCACTCGGCGCCCTCGGAGAGCACGCACATCGAGTAGTTGCTCGGGTTGGCGCGCTTGTCTTCCATCAGCAGGTCGATCATGTGCACCAGGTCGAACTTGTGCTCCGGAATCGCGCAGCGAATTGCGGTAACGTAGGCCGTGTAGAGCGACGTGTAGCCGGCGTCGCGGCCGAACACGCGGAAAAGTCCGATGCGCTCGTGCGAGCCGATGGTGGTGCGCTGGCGCTCGATGGCGGCATGGGCGCGCGAAATGGCCGTCGAAAAGCCGATGCAGTACTCGGTGTTACGAACGTCGTTGTCCATCGTCTTCGGGATGGCGATGACCTTGACGCCCGACTTGTCGAGGTGCGCGGCGTAGCTCAGCGTGTCGTCGCCGCCGATCGCCACCAGGTACTCGATGCCCAGCCGGTCCAGGTTGCTCAGCACCTGCGAAGTCATATCGAAGACCGTCGAGGTGACGCCCTTCTTGGTGGACTGCGCGGAGGGGAACGTTTTGCCCGCGAGAAACTCGGGGATGGCTTTCATCTTCAGCGGGTTCGTGCGGCTGGTGTGGAGGAAGGTGCCGCCGGTGCGATCCACCGTGCGGGTGTTCTCCCGGTTGAGCGGCAGAATGTAGCGGCTCCGGCTGTCCGCATCGTCGAGGTCGACGTGCGTCAGGCCTTCCCAGCCTCGCCGTACGCCGATCACTTCGCAATCCATATCGTGACCGCGGTAGACCACGCCTTTAATCACCGAGTTCAGACCCGGGACGTCGCCGCCGCCGGTCAAGATTCCAATCCGTTTCATAGCGATTCGCTCCTGAGGAACAAGCAGTTTAAGGAAGTCCTTACGATTATAGCCCCGCTCTTCGTTCTCTAGTTGCCAGCTACCGCCTGCTGGCTGACCGCCACCCTCACGTCGATTCCCGCCCGCACGCTTTCGGTCACGGCGCAGTAGCTCTCGAACGCGTTCAGGCACGCCGCCGCCCGCGCCTGGTCCGCCTCGGCGAAGCCCGGCTCGAGCGCCACGTCGATGGCCCCCATTCTAGGCAGTCCATTCTCGCCGCGCACGAGGCGCGCCTTCACCGCGGCGCGGACGTGCGTCAATTGGAGCCCCGCCTTGCGCGCGAACAGGACCAGCGTCATGGTGAGGCAATTGCCCACCGCCGCAGCGAGCATCTGCGTAGGGCACGGCCCGGCGTTTCGGCCGACGCCGGGCGGCGCGTCCATGAGCAGCGTTTCCGGAAGATCGTCGAACCTTACCAGAAACTCGTAGTCCTTGACGTGCTCGAGGGCGATGGTGAATTCTTTGATTAGGTCCGGCATGAGTTGACATCATCCCACAAGATGTGATCGGTGAGCCCAGAACCGCGAGCGTGAGGGAGCGGGCTCCCGCTAAACCGTACTGACCCGCTTGCTTACGCGCGCGGTTCGGTGCTGCCGCCGCGTGGACTGCAGCCAAACGCGACCCGCGGCCCCTTCGCCCTATACTTGGAGAGAAGTGGAGCCGCGACTCATCGGCTCCCGCTGCCTGCTTGTGAAGGAGTTCGTCCCGTGTTGATTGATGCGATTGATGTCAAACGAAAGACCCGGTTTGAGATTGACAACACTCCCTACTCCTGCCTCGATGTAGAGGTGAACACGCCTACCGCGCGGGGCGGGCAGACGCTGGTTCGTCTGAAGATTCGCAACCTGCTTACGAACGCGGTCTTTGAGAGAACCTTCAAAGCGGGTGAGAAGTTCAGAGAGCCGGATCTGCAGATGGTGCAAGCCTCCTACTTGTACAGCGACGGCGACGGTTCTTACTTCCTGGATCAGGGGACCTTTGAGACCCACACGCTTGCCGAGGATGTGATCGGGAACGCGCGGGACTTTCTGATTGAGGGTGGCATGGTCGATCTGCTCAAGTACAATGGCAATCCGATCGGCTTGGAATTGCCCCCATTCGTGGAGTTGGCGGTTGCCTCCACGGACCCGGGTGTGCGCACCGATACTACGAGCGGCGGCGCGACCAAGCCGGCCACGCTGGAGACCGGGTTGAAGATCCGCGTTCCCCTCTTTATCAAAGAGGGCGAAAAAGTGAGAGTGTCAACGGAGAGCCGCGAGTTTTCGGGGCGGGCCTGATCGCCTCGCGCCTACGCCCAGTACGCGACGCCGGGCTTGTCGCGGATGACCAGGGTTTCGAGGAAGCCGGCCGCCTTGGC
>DATNLV010000489.1:0-9514 GCA_035602665.1 Bryobacteraceae bacterium
AGGACGGCGATGGCATGCTCGAGCTGGGAACGGGCTACGCCGAAGTCGGTCAGCTGAGCTCGCGTGCTGGCGAGCTGGGTCTGGGCCTGGGCCACGTCGGCTTTGGAGGCGACACCGCCGTTGAAGCGGTCGATGGTCAGCTTCACGGCTCTTTCGTAGGCGGCCAAGGTATCGCTCAGCAGAGCCTCTTCCATGTCGAGGCCGAGCAACTGGAAATAGTCGGCGGCGAGTTCGCCCTGGATGCTGAGGCGCAGATTCTGGAGATCGGCGGCGCTGGTTTGGGCGTTGGCCGCAGCGTTCTCGACGCTCAAGCGGACGCGGCCCCAGAAATCGGGTTCCCAGGAGGCGCCGAGCGGCAGGCTGTAGTTCGTCGTGGGTCCGCGGTTGATGCCGGTAACGCCCGCGGGCGTGCGGCTGTTGGTGATGGATACCTGTCCGGTGACGCTGGGGTAGTAGTTGGCCTGGTTGAGGCGCACGAGCGCGCGGGCCTGGCGGAACTGCGCTTCGGCCTGCTTGAGGCTCTGGTTGGCGGCGGGCACCAGCGATTCGAGCTGGTTGAGCTGGGGATCGTTGAAGATCTCCCACCAGTTCGCACGGAGCGCGCCCTCGCTGGGCGTGGCGGTCTTCCACTCCGAGTTGCCGGGCGTTTCCTTGTAAGCGGGCGCGGCCGGGGCGGTTGGGCGCTGGTACTTGGGCCCCACCGCGCAGCCGGCGAGCAGGAGCGAGAAACCGGCGGCGGCGGCCGCCTTCGACATGAAGCCGCTTGAGATCATTCCATCAACCTTCCGTAAGTTCTGCCCCGGCCGGGCGCAACCCGCGAGCGCGCCCGCGGAGGCGCTCGAACCAGAGCCGCAGACCATCCATATACAGATAAACGACCGGCGTGGTGAATAGCGTAAGGGCCTGGCTCACCAGCAATCCGCCCACGATCGCGATGCCGAGCGGCTTCCGCAGTTCCGCGCCGGTTCCGGTTCCGAAGGCCAGGGGCACGGCGCCCAACATGGCGGCCATCGTCGTCATCATGATGGGGCGGAAACGCAGCAGGCAGGACTCATAGATGGCGTCGCGCGAATTCTTGCCGCCGCGACGCTCCTGCTCGAGTGCGAAATCGATCATCAGAATGGCGTTCTTCTTCACGATGCCGATCAACAGGATGATACCGATCAGGGCGATGATGCTGAGCTCGGTCTTGAAGAGCATCAGCGCCAGCAGCGCGCCCACACCGGCCGATGGCAGGGTGGAAATGATGGTGATGGGATGAATGTAGCTCTCATACAGGATGCCGAGCACGATGTAGACGGCGGTGATTGCCAGCACGATCAGGATCCACTCGTTGGCGAGCGAAGACTGGAAGGCTTCGGCGGTGCCGGAGAAGCTGCCCTGAACGGTCACCGGCATACCGATTTCCTGTTCGGCGGCGTCGACCGCATCCACCGCCTGGCCGAGCGCGACCGTCGGCGGCAGGTTGAACGACAGGGTGACCGAGGGAAACTGGCCCTGGTGATTCACCGAGAGGGGCGTGGTGGCGTGCGAGAGCTTGGTGAACGACGAGAGCGGGACGGTGTTGCCGGACGGGGTGCGCACGAACAGCGTCTGCAAGGTGTCGGGTGACTGCCAGTACTCGGGCGCCACCTCCATCACCACGTGATATTGGTTCAGCTCGGTGTACATGGTGGAGACCTGGCGCTGCCCGAAGGCGCTGTAGAGCGCCTGATCGATCCCCTGGGCCGTCAGCCCCAGCCGCGATGCGGTGTCGCGGTCGATGGTGAGCCAGGACTCCAGGCCGTTGTTCTGCTGGTCCGTGCTGAGGTCGACGATCTCGGGCAGCTTGCGCAGCCGCGCCATGACCTTCGGCGCCCACTCGTTGAGGGCCTTGAGATCCTCACTCTGAAGCGTGTACTGATAGGCAGCGCCGCTCATGCGGCCGCCTACCCGGACGTCCTGCACGGGCTGGAGGAAGAGCGAGGCTCCGGGCACGTTGGTGGTGTTTCGCCGGATGCGCGCCATCACGGTTTCGACGCCGACCTTGCGCACATTGAGGTCCTTGAGCGCGATGAACATACGACCGGTGTTGATTCCTCCGCCGCCGGTGAAGGCCACCACGTTGTCTACGGCGGGGTCCGACATGACGGCGTGGACGAAACGGGTGGTCTTATCGCGCATGGACTGGAAGGAGATGTTCTGCCGGGCCTGGATCATGCCTTGCATGCGTCCTGTGTCCTGCTCGGGGAAGAAGCCCTTGGGCACGGTCATGTACAGATAGACGTTCAGCACGACCGTGGCCAGCAGCACGACCATGGTGATGGCGGGATGGCGCAGCACCACACGAAGGGCGGCGGCGTAGGAGTCGAGGATGAACTGGAAGGCCCGCTCGTTCACGCGATACAGCCAGCCGTGCCGCTGGTCCTTCAGAGATTTCAGGAAGCGCGCGCACATCATCGGCGTGGTGGTGAGAGAGACCAGCAGGGAGACGCCGATGGCGATCGAGAGGGTCACCGCGAATTCGCGGAAGAGGCGCCCCACGATGCCACCCATCAGGAGGATGGGAATGAACACGGCCACGAGCGAAGTGCTCATCGATAGGACCGTGAAACCGATTTCGTTCGATCCGGTCAGCGCCGCCTCGAGCGGGTGCATGCCCTTTTCGAGGTAGCGGGTGATGTTCTCGATCACCACGATGGCGTCGTCGACGACGAAGCCGGTGGAGATGGTCAGGGCCATGAGCGAGAGGTTGTCGAGGCTGTAGTTGAGCAGGTACATCACTCCGAAGGTGCCGATGAGCGAGAGCGGCACGACGACGCTGGGAATGGCCGTGGCCCAGGGGCTGCGCAGAAAGACGAAGACTACCAGGATCACCAGGACGATGGAGACCAGAAGGCTCCACTCGACATCGTGGATGGAGGCGCGAATGGTGGTGCTGCGATCCATCCCCACGCCCAGGTGAATGGAGGGCGGAATCGAAGCCTGGAAAACCGGCAGCAGGGCGCGCACGCGATCGACGGTCTCGATGATGTTGGCGCCGGGCTGGCGGAAGACGATGATCAGGACCGAGGGCTTGCCGTTGGACATGCCGGCGTTGCGCAGGTCCTCGACCGAATCGACCACCTGGCCGAGATCGGAGAGGCGCACGGCGGAGCCGTTCTGATAGGCCACCACCAGCGGTATGTACTGGCTGGCTTTGAGTAACTGGTCGGTGGTTTTGAGCTGCAGGGAGGTGGCGCCGCTGGTGAGGCTGCCCTTGGGACGGTTGGCATTGGCGGCCGCCAGAACCGCGGCGATCTGATTCATGCCGATGCCGTACTTGTTGACCACCGTGGGATTCAGTTCCACGCGTACCGCGGGCAGGGAACTGCCGCCGACGAAGGCCTGGCCGACTCCCTGGACCTGCGAGAGCTTCTGCTGGAGGACCGAGGACGCGATGTCGTACATCTGGGCCTGGGTGGCGACGTCCGAAGTCATGGTCAGGATCAGGATGGGCGCGTCGGCCGGGTTCACCTTCCTGTAGGTGGGGTTGCTGGGGAGGTTCGCGGGCAGATAGCCGCGGGCCGCGTTGATGGCGGCCTGGACGTCGCGGGCGGCGGCGTCGATGTTGCGACTGAGGTCGAACTGGAGGGTGATGCCGGTGGACCCCAGGGAACTGGTGGAGGTCATCTCGGTGACGCCGGCGATGTGGCCGAACTGGGGCTCGAGCGGAGTGGCGACCGAGGAGGCCATGGTCTCGGGACTCGCTCCCGGCAGCCCCGCCCCGACGCTGATGGTGGGGAAATCCACCTGCGGCAGCGGCGAGACGGGCAGCAGGCGGAAGGCGATCGCGCCCGAGAGCGCCAGGGCCACCGTCATCAGCGACGTGCCCACCGGCCTGCGAATGAATGGTGCTGAGAGCCCCACGGTTACTCCGCCAGCGGCAACGCGAGTTGCTCGCCCTCATGCCCGTGACGCCGGCTCGCGATCCACTTGCCGAGCCGGTCAAACCCCAGGTAAATCGCCGGGGTGGTAAACAGGGTCAGCGTCTGGCTGAGAATGAGGCCGCCCACGATGCTGATGCCGAGCGGTCGGCGCAGCTCGCTGCCGACGCCGGTGCCCAGTGCGAGCGGAATGCCGCCCAGCAGCGCCGCCATGGTGGTCATCATGATGGGCCGGAAGCGCAGCAGACAGGCCTGGTAGATGGCCTCCTCGGCCGTCTTGCCTTCGTGGCGCTCGGCTTCGAGGGCGAAGTCGATCATCATAATGGCGTTCTTCTTCACGATGCCGATCAGCAGGATGATGCCGATGATGGCCACCACCCCCAGATCCTCGTGGCATAGCATGAGCGCGATGATGGCGCCCACTCCAGCCGATGGAAGTGTCGACAGAATCGTGATGGGGTGGATGTAGCTTTCGTACAGCACGCCCAGCACAATGTAGACAGTGACGATGGCCGCCAGGATCAGCAACGCCTCGTTCGAGAGCGAGGCCTCGAAGGCCTGCGCCGTGCCCTGGAATGCGGCCTGAATGCTGGCCGGCATATGCAGCGAGTCTGTGGCGGCGCGTATGGATTGGACGGCGCTGCCGAGCGATGCCCCTGAGGCCAGGTTGAACGAGAGGGTCACCGAGGGGAACTGCCCCTGGTGATTGACGGCGACGGGAACCGATATCGGCTCGGCGCGGGTAAAGGCGCTGAGCGGGGCCTGGCCTCCGCCGGTGACCGGCACGTAGATATCGCGCAACGAATCGACGTTGCGCTGCCATCGGGGCTGGGCTTCGAGCACCACGTGGTACTGAGTCAACTGCGTGAAGATGGTGGACACCTGGCGCTGGCCGAACGCATCGTAAAGCGTGTCGTCGATCATCTGCGGAGTGATGCCCAGGCGGGAGGCGGTGTCGCGGTCGATGCGCAGCAGCAGCCCCAGCCCGTCGTTCTGCTGGTCGCTGGCGACGTCGCGCAGGTCGGGCAGGGTCTTCAGCTTGTCCACCAGCTTCGGCGCCCAGGCGTTCAGCACAACCGAATCGGGCGCTTCGATGGTGTATTGGTACTGCGTGCGGCTGACGCGGTCCTCCACCGTGAGGTCCTGCACCGGCTGCATGTAGAGATCGATTCCCTGGACGTCGGCCAGCTTGGGCTGCAACCTGCGGATGATATCCGAAGCGCTGACGCCGCGCTGATCGAGCGGCTTGAGGGTGATCTGGATGCGGCCGCCGTTGGGCGTGGTGTTGGTGCCGTCGACTCCGATGAAGGAGGAGACGGTTTCGACGGCCGGGTCCTGGAGAATCACCTTGGCGAGTTCCTGCTGCCGCTGGGACATGGCCGCGAACGAGATTGCCTGCGGGGCCTCGGAGATTCCCAGGATGACGCCGGTGTCCTGCACCGGGAAGAAGCCCTTGGGGATCACGATGTAGAGCACGATGGTGGCGGCGAGGGTGGCGACGGCCACGAGGATAGTCTCGGTCTGGTGGCGCAAGACGAAGCGCAGGCCGGTTCCATACTTCGCGATCACAGCGTCGAACATCCGTTCGGACCAGCGGTAGAAGCGGCTCTGCTCGCGGTCCGGAGTGTGGCGCAGGATGCGGGCGGCCATCATGGGCGTCAGGGTGAGAGACACCAGGGCCGACATGATGATGGTTACCGCCAGGGTCACGGCGAACTCACGGAACAGCCGGCCCACGATGTCTCCCATGAACAGCAGGGGAATCAGCACCGCGATCAGCGAGACGGTCAGCGAAACGATGGTGAATCCGATTTCGCCCGCGCCTTTGAGCGCCGCCTGGAGAGGCGGGTCGCCCATTTCGATGTAGCGCGAGATGTTCTCGATCATGACGATGGCGTCGTCGACGACGAAGCCGGTCGAGATGGTCAGGGCCATCAGCGAGAGGTTGTCCAGGCTATAGCCCAGCAGGTACATGATCGCGAAGGTTCCGACCAGGGAGAGAGGCACGGCAATGCTGGGGATGACGGTGGCCGAGAAGCTCCTCAGGAACAGGAAGATCACCATGACCACCAGGGCTATGGTGAGCATCAGGGAGAACTCGACGTCGCGGACCGATGCGCGGATGGTGGTGGTGCGGTCCGAGATGATGGAAACCTGGATCGAGGCCGGGAGCGAGGCGCGAAGGAGCGGCAGCACCTTCTCGGTTCGGTCGACCACGCTGATGATGTTGGTGCCTGGCTGGCGCTGGATGTTCAGAATCACGGCCGGCGTGGTGCCGACCCAGGCGGCCTGCTTCACGTTCTCGGCGCTATCCACCACCTGGGCGACGTCGGAGAGGCGGACGGGGGATCCCTTTTTGTAGGCGACGATGATGGGCGCGTAGGCGCTGGCGCTGAGGAGCTGGTCGTTGGCGCCGATGGTCCAGGACTGCTGCGGTCCGTCGAAATTGCCTTTGGCCTGATCGACGTTGGCCTGGCCGAGCGAGGTGCGCAGGTCTTCCAGACTCATCCCGAAGGAGGCGAGCGCGGTGGGGTTCGCCTGCACGCGCACGGCCGGGCGCTGGCCGCCGCTGATGCTCACCAGTCCCACTCCGGAGAGCTGCGAGATCTTCTGGGCGAGGCGCGTATCGGCCATCTCTTCCACCTGTGGCAGGGGAAGCGTGGTGGACGTGAGAGCCAGGGTCAGGATGGGCGCGTCGGCCGGGTTGGTCTTGCTGTAAATGGGCGGATTGGGGAGGTCCGGCGGCAGATAGGTCGAACCCGCGTTGATGGCCGCCTGCACTTCCTGCTCGGCCACGTCGATGTTCAGCTCGAGCGCGAACTGGAGCGTGATGACCGAGGAGCCGAAGGAGCTGATGGAGGTCATCTGGCTCAGGCCGGGGACCTGGCCGAACTGGCGCTCGAGGGGCGCGGTGATGGAGGAGGCGACTACTTCCGGTCCGCCGCCGGGATAAAAGGTCTGGACCTGGATGGTGGGGTAATCCACCTGGGGCAGCGCGGAGACGGGGAGCTGCTTGTAGGCGACGATGCCGACAAGTACCAGGGCGGCCATCAGCAGCGAGGTCGCCACCGGGCGCAGAATAAAGGCTCGCGACGGGTTCAAGCTTGCGGACCTCCCGCGGGCCGCCGGGAGCCTCCGCCTCCGCCTCCGGCAGGGCGATTTCCGCCCGGCCCGACCGGCGCCCCGGTGGGCGTGCGCACCGTGACCTTGGTGCCCGGCTGCAACTTGTCGGCTCCGTCGATGACAACGTTCTGCCCGGCTTCAAGGCCGCTCTCAACCGATGTGTTGCCAGCTTCGCTGATGCCGGTGGTGATCACTTTCACGGCGGCGGTGCTGTCGGGATTGACGGCGTACACATAGGTCCCCTGGGACCCGCGTTGGATGGCCACCGAAGGAACGATCACCTGCTGCTTCTTAAGCTCAACCAGCAGCCGCACGTTGACGAACTGCTGCGGGAAGAGCATGCTGTCTTTGTTCTCGAAGACCGCACGGAGCTTCAGAGTGCCGGTGGTCTGGTCAATCTGGTTGTCGGTGGTGAGCAGGGTGCCCGACGCCAGCTTGCGCGACTTGTCGCGATTGTAGGCATCGACAGTCAGCTTCGCTCCGGCGCGAAGCTTCTGCAGGACCGGCGGGAGGCTGTCCTCGGGGAGCGTGAAGATGACCGTGATGGGCTGCATCTGGGTGATGACCAGCAGGGGATTGGCGTCGGAGGCGTGGACGATGTTGCCCGGGTCGACCAACCGCAAGCCAATGCGTCCGCTGATGGGCGCCGTGAGGTGGCAATAGGCGATCTGCAGCTTGGCGTTGTCGATGACGCCCTGGTCGGTTTTGATGGCGCCATCGTATTGCTTCACGGTCGCGCCCTGGGTGGCGAGTTGCTGCTCGGGGATGGCGTCCTGCGCCAGCAGCGTTTTGTAGCGGGTGAGGTCGACGTTGGCGTTGGCGAGCAGCGCCTGGTCGTGGGCCATCTGGCCCTCGGCCTGTTCGAGCATCACCTGGAAGGGCCGGGGGTCGATTTCGACCAGCGTGTCGCCGACGTTGACGAACTGGCCCTCTTTGAAGAACACGTTCATCAGCTGGCCGTCGACGCGGGTGTGGACGCTGACGGTGTAGAACGGGGTGACGGAACCGAGTCCCTCCAGGTAGACCGGGATGTCGCCCCGCACCGCTGGGGCGACGGCTACGGGGACCATCATCGACCTGGCCGCGCGCCCGGCGGCGCCTCCGGGCGCCTGCGCGTGGGTCTGCCGCGACTGGAACAGCCATACTGCCGCCCCCGCGGCGACGACCAGGATCAGCAGCCACACCCAAGGGCCGCTGTGCTTCCGGGGAACTTGTTGTGTTTGAGGAACTTGATTGCTAGTATCCATACGCTGGCTTGCGCCTTATCCCAACCTTCTCATAGGAACCAACGACCGGACCGACTGGCGGGCCGCGCGGTCAACAGAGAGCTTCTTAAACTTAAGGACGACCGCGCATCCCCGGAGGGTTACGCGCCGGGCTCGGTTTTGAGATCCTGTAAAGGATTGTAAACCATCGCGGATTCCGTAACCGGGCCGGCGGTGGCGCGCGCCTAACGATCTAGAGCCCCTAAATGGATCTACGAGTGATATTCCGGATCTGTAGCCTCACCCTGTCAATCGGCATCGCGGCGGTTTCGCTACAGGCGCAGAGCGGCGTGGTGAAGTCCGGGAATCAGACGATTCCGGGGGCTACGGTCACGGCCACCCAGGGCGCCAAGAAGTCCGAAGCGGTGACGGACCAGGGCGGGCGGTACACACTGCCTCCACTGGCGGCGGGCGAATGGACGATCGAGGTCAGCATGTTCGGGTTCACTCCCGCCAGGAAGCAGGTTACGGATCCGGAGCCGTCGCGGCAGCTGGACTTCAACCTCAGCCTGAAGGAATCCGAGATGGCGGCGCGCATGAGCCGCTTCGCGGGCGCGGGGCAGAACGGCAACCAGATCGAATCGCAGATTCAGAGCGAGGCGAGCGCCGGCGAGGCTGGGCAGCAGGCGGCGCCGGTGGCGGCGGGGAGCAACGAGAGCTTCCTGATATCGGGCAGCCTGAGCCAGGGATTGCAAAACGGCGCGGCGCCTGACTTCGCCCTGTTCCGGGGCGGGCCGGGAGGCGGGCAGGATGGGCAAACGCCGAATGCGCCGGGGTTCGGACAGAACGGGGAGGGCGGCCAGGGCGGCGGTCCCCCGGGCGGAGGGTTTGGGGGCCCGGGAGGCGGAGGCGGTCCGGGCGGCGGTGGCGGATTCGGCGGTGGTGGAGGCGGAGGGCGCGGCGGGTTCGGAGGTGGTGGCGGCGGGCGTGCCGGCGGCCGCGGACAGGGACAGGGGCGGCCGGGCGGGGCGCAGTTCGGCAATCGCCGGCCGCCCAACGAGATTCACGGCATGGTGTTCGGCACGCTGGCCAACTCGGCGCTCAACGCGAAGCCGTTCTCAATCACTGGCCAGGACATCGCGCAGCCTTCTTACTCGCAGGCCCGGTTCGGGGTGGTTCTGGGCGGCCCGCTGGTGATCCCGAAGGTGGTGAAGGACACGTCCACATTCTTCTTTCTGAACTACTTCGCCACACGCGCCAAGAACCCGTACTCCTTTGTGG
>DATNLV010000492.1:0-7564 GCA_035602665.1 Bryobacteraceae bacterium
TTCTCGGAGGTAGCCTGCTTGCCCACGTTCAATGGCGGATCGAGCATGAACAGCGCCCGCCCGCCGCCCTCGACGTACTTGCGGATCGCGCCCACTTCGGAGTCGGTGTAATCGAGACGCGGCCCGGCTACTATCAGAACCGTGCAGTCCTTGGGCACTTCCGGCTTTTCGATCAGCGAGATGGCGCGCGCCTTGTAGTTGTTCTTATCGAGCGCTTCCTTGAGGGACGAAAGGCCGTTGCGGTCCGGGTCGTCGATGCTCCGCTCGCCTGAGCCGGCGACGAAACAAGCGTTGCGGTCGCCGGTCTTCAGTGACCGGATCAGCGCGCCGGTGACTTCTTCTTCGGTGAGGGACTTGGCTTCCTCGCGTTTCGCGCCGGCCTGGACGAAGATGGTCCCAAGGTTGCGCACGCCCATGGTGCGGGCCAACTGAGGGTTCTGCTCCAGATCGACGTAGACGACTTTCAGCCGGCGGGAGAGGTTGGCGTACCGGTCGAACAGATCGCGCGCGTGGCCGAACCCGGTGGAGCGGTCGAAGTAAGTGATGGAGACGTCTTCCTTAAGTCCCTTCACCACCTTGAGGGTCTGGTCGGACAGGCTGTATAACTTGTTCTTAGTCGAATCGTAGGATGCATTGTGCTGGTCGGCCAGGTAGTTAGCCGCACCCAGTACCGCCAGAACCACGAGGGTGTAGAGCGTGACGTAGCCGGTGTACTTTGTTTGTCTTGCTTTCAACCAGCCGAATCTCATGTTATGCCCTCCACCGCAGCGATTCCGTGGCGCGAGCGGTCAGGAACAGCCCGAAGAATGTCGCAGTTAGGAAAAAGATCACGTCTTTTGAGTCGAGCACACCTTTCGTGAACGGCTCGTAGTGACCCACCACGGAGATGTAACCCAGCGCCTTCCATACCACCCCGGATTTGAAAGCCGTGAAAAGCTCCAGCAGAAACAGCACCAGGGACACGCAGAGACCCGCCACGCACGCGATGATCTGGTTGCGCGTGAGCGACGACAGGAACGTGCCGATCGCCAGCAGGCAACCTCCTTGCAGCAGCAGCCCCAGGTAACTTACCAGAATCGGCTTCCAGTCCGGTTTACCGTAAGTGAACAGGAAAGTGAGGTTGACGGCCGACACCGCCAGGATGATAGCGTAGAGCGCCAACGCTGCCAGCCACTTACCCAGGATCACTTCGATGTCGCGCACCGGCGAAGTCATCAGCAGCTCTATGGTTCCGGAACGCTTTTCCTCCGCGAACAGCCGCATGCAGATCATCGGAATGAGGAACACCCCGACCTGATTCATGAATCCCAGGACCTGCGCCACGATCATCTCGTTGATACTCATCGGGAAGCCGCGCATCTGCGCCTGCGAAGCGTACTGCTGGAACCGCTCCAGGACGATGTAGAAGGCGAGCCCGAAAATGAGCGCGTACAGCGCCATGATGGTATAGGCGATCGGGGAGGTAAAGTAACTCCTAAGTTCTTTGCGATAAATCAGCCAGGTATTTTTCACTTGCTTGCCTCCGACGGCATGGGCGGCGGGCCCGTCAATTCCAGGAAGATTTCCTCCAGGCTCAGCGACAGCGGCCTCAGCTCGTTCAGGTTCCAGCCCGATTCCACCACCGCGCGCGCCAGATCGCCGCGAATGGCGGCCTTCTGAAGGCTCTCCACCTCAAACGCCGCCCGTTGGTCGCTCGATTGCTTGAGCACCACGCGGCTCACTCCCGCCACCTGCTCCAGGCGGCGCTGCGCCGCGGCCGAATCGAGCTTTCCGTCGCGCGACTCCACCTCGACGGCCACCGACTCGGAACCGCGCAGCCGGTGCGTCAGGTTCTCCACGGTGTCGGTAGCGACCACCTCTCCCTTGTTGATGATGATCACGCGCTCGCAGGTCTGCTCCACCTCGGGCAGGATGTGCGTGCTGAGAATGATGGTGTGCGCGCCCGCCTTGGCCAGGTCCTTGATGAGCTCGCGCGTCTCGATGATCTGCTTGGGATCGAGACCGGCCGTGGGCTCGTCGAGGATCAGCACGTCGGGGTTGTGGATGATGGCCTGCGCCAGCCCCACCCGCTGTCGGTAGCCCTTCGAGAGCCTGCCGATCAGCTTGTCCCGCATGTCGCCGATGGCGCACAGTCCTTCGACCTCGTCCACGCGCCGCGCGATGTCGGACCTCGAAACACCCTTCAGCCGGCCCACGAAAGTCAGGTACTCGCCGACTTCCATTTCCGGATAGAGCGGCGGCGTCTCGGGCAGGTAGCCGATGCGCCGCTTAACTTCGAGCGGCTGCTCGAGGACGTCGTAGCCGGCCAGGCTGGCCGTGCCCGCGGTGGGGGGAAGAAAGCAGGTCAGCACGCGCATGGTGGTGGTCTTTCCGGCCCCGTTGGGTCCGAGAAAGCCGACCACCTGTCCCTTCTCCACCTCGAACGAAATGTTATTCACGGCCACGGTACGGCCGTAGCGCTTGGTCAAACCTTCAACTTTTATCATCGGATGTCAGCCAGAAACACCGGATTCATTGGAAAAGCGGTTGCAACCACCCGCACCGAACCGCGCGCGTCAGCAAGCGGCATCTTGTCCGCTCCCTGACGGTCGCGGTTCTGTGCTGTGAGCCTCGCGCACACCAACTACAATCCCATAATGCCAAAGCCTGAGTCCACAAACAAAATGTTGCCGGTCACGCCGCGCGACATAGGGCTGGCCAGGAAGACCGCCGCATCGGCAACCTCTCGCGGATCGGTGTTGCGCCGCAGCGGCGCGCGCTGCGCCACGTAATCCAGGATGGAGGAAAAGCCTGGGATGGCCCTGGCCGCGGCGGTCTTCACCGGACCGGCGGAGAGCGCGTTCACGCGAATCCCCTTCGGTCCCAGGTCGCTGGCCAGGTAGCGAACCACGGCTTCGAGCGACGCCTTCGCGACTCCCATCACGTTGTAATTCGGAATCACGCGCGTGGAGCCGAGGTAAGTCAGAGTGGTGATCGACCCGCCCTCGGTCATCAGCGGCGCCACGGTCCGCGCCACCGCCACCAGCGAATAGGAGCTGATGTCCTGCGCCAGCGCGAAGCCCGCGCGCGAGGTCTCGACAAACGGCCGGGTCATGTCTTCGCGGTTGGCGAACGCGATGCTGTGGACGACAGCATCCACGCGTCCCGGCGACTCGCGGAGCTTCTCGGCCAGTTGCGCCAGCTCGCCGTCATTGCCCACGTCGCAGGGCAGGACCTGCGCCGCCGCCAGTTCCTGACCGACGGTCTCCACCGCATCCCGCTGGCGCTCACCCTGATAGGTGAGGATCAGGCATGCGCCCTCGCGGCGGAACGCGTCGGCGATGGCATAGGCCAGGCTCCAGCGGTTGGCCACCCCGAGCACCAGTGCACACTTCCCCTCCAACAACTTGGACATGAAAACCCATTGTAACCCGATAGGCGGAGGCGGGTCTGGAGACCCGCTGCAGGACTGGAGTCCTGCCCCACGGGTATAGAATCATCAGAGGAGAATTGTGCATGAGTGATAAGCGGACGATGTGCCTGGCGCTGGCGTTCCTCGCTACGGGGATCGCGGCGGCGCAGGATGCGGTTCCCGACTACAAGAATCCCAAGCTCCCCATCGAGCAGCGGGTGGCCGACCTGCTGGGGCGCATGACCCTCGAAGAGAAGTGCGCCCAGCTCGTGCCCGTGCGCGGCGCTCGCGAGGTGCTCGACACCACCGGCAAGTACGATAACGACAGCGCCAAAAAGGTGCTGACCTCGCTGTACAACCCGAACACAAAGATCAGCGCGCACGACGCCGCGGTACTGAGGAACGCGGTGCAGCGCTACCTCGTCGAGAAGACGCGCCTGGGCATCCCGGAGATGCCCGCCGGCGAGCTCCTGCACGGATTCATGTCCAACGGCGCCACCAGCTTCCCGCAGGCGCTGGCCCTGGCCAGCACGTTCGACCCGCCGCTGGTCAAGCGCGTCTTCACCGCCGCCGCCGACGAGATGGCTTCCGCCGGCGTCGTGTGGGCCTTCACGCCGGTGCTGGACCTGGCACGCGATCCGCGCTGGGGCCGCACCGAAGAGACCTACGGCGAAGATCCCTTCCTGGGCTCGCGCATCGGCGTGGCCGCCATCGAAGGCATGCAGGGACCGAACTTCCTCATCGATCGCCATCATGTGATGGCCACCGCCAAGCACTTCGCCGTACATGGAGCGCCCGAGGGCGGCACCAACACCGCGCCCGGCAACTACGCCGAGCGGATCGTCCGCGAATCGTACCTGGCCGCGTTCCAGGCCGCCATCATGGAAGCCCACGCCGGCAGCGTGATGGCCTCCTACAACGAGATCAACGGCATCCCGTCGCACGTCAACCCCTGGCTGCTCGATAAGGTGCTGCGCCAGGAGTGGGGCTTCCGCGGCTTCGTGACTTCCGACGGCGGCGGCCTGCAGATGCTGGTGCAGGTCCACCACATCGCGGTCGACTACGCCGACGCGGCCCGCCAGGCGCTTGCCGCCGGCGTCGATTACGACCTCAGCGATGGATCGGTCTACCGCACCCTGCTCGATCAGGTGAAGGCGGGCAAAGTGCCCGAATGGCAGATCGACCGCGCCGTCTCCCGCGTCCTGGCCGCCAAGTTCCGCCTGGGGCTTTTCGAAAATCCCTACGTCGACGCCGACTACGCCGAGCACACCACCAACTCCGCGGAGCACCGCGACCTGGCGGAGAAGACCGCCGAAAAGGCCGTCGTCCTGATGAAGAACGAAGGCAACCTGCTGCCGCTCGATCTTTCCAAGCTGAAAACCATCGCCGTGATCGGTCCCAACGCGGCCGACGTTCATATCGGCGGATACGGCCGCGAGCCGGGCCACGGTGTCAGCATCCTGGACGGCATCCGGCAGCGCGTGGGCGACGCCGCCAAAGTGGTTTACGCCGAAGGCTCGCGCATCACGGAAGGCCAGCAGGGTTGGATCGGATGGATCCAGGACCCGGTCAAGCTTCCCGATGCCGAGTCGCAACTGAAGCGGATCGAAGAGGCCGTCGCGGCCGCGCGCGGCGCCGACGTGGCCATCGTCGTGGTGGGGGAGAACGAGCGCACGAACCGCGAAGCGTGGTCGGAGTCCCACCTGGGCGACCGCGATTCCCTCGATCTCATCGGCTACCAGGATCAGCTCATCAAGGCGATCGTCGAGACCGGCAAGCCGACCGTCGTGTTCCTGATCAACGGCCGTCCGCTCTCCATCAACTACGTCGCCGAGCATGTGCCGGCCATCCTGGAAGGGTGGTACCTGGGCGAAGAAGGCGGAACCGCCGCGGCCCGCGTGCTGTTCGGCGATGTGAATCCGGGCGGCAAGCTGCCCATCACGTTCCCGCACTCCGTCGGCCAGCTCCCCGATTACTACAACCACAAGCCGTCCATGAACCGCGGCTACCTGTTCTGGGGACGCAAGCCGCTATTCCCGTTCGGCTGGGGACTGAGCTACACCACGTTCGCCTTCGAGAACCTTCGCCTGGAGCCGGCTGAAATCGCCGCCGAGGGCCAGACCACGGCGTCTGTCGACATCACCAACACAGGCACTCGCGAGGGCGATCAGGTGGCGCAGTTGTACGTTCACCAGAAGGTGGCGTCGGTCACCCGCCCGGTGATGGAGCTGCGCGGTTTCGAGCGCGTCACCCTCAAGCCGGGAGAGAAGAAGACCGTGCACTTCAAGGTCACCCCCATCGAGCTTCAGATGCTGAACCGCGACATGCACTGGGTGGTCGAGCCCGGCACCTTCGACATCATGGTGGGCCCCAGCTCGACCGAGACGACCACGGTTCAGCTGACGGTCAAATAGTGGCGGGTCTGGAGACCCGCTGCAGGACTGGAGTCCTGCCCCACAGGCGGTGTAGCATCATATTGCGATGCGCTGGTCCGCGATCCTCGTGTGCGTGCTCGCAACGACTCCTCCGTTCGCCACGGTGAAGGAGAGAGTCCTCCAGGACCTGCATCGTCTGCCCAACTGCACCTGTACGGAAGTCATCGAGCGCTCTTACCGCCCTCCCCGTTCGCGGCCAGCCGGGCCGTTCGACCTGGTCGATCGCCTTCAGGTTGAGGTCGGCTACATCAACGGGGAGGAGCTTTACAGCAAGCCGGGCGGCAAGTCTCTCTCCGAAAGCGAACTGAACCGGCTGGTCTCGGGCACGGTTTCCACGGGGGATTTCGTGATCATGGCGAGCAACCTCTTCGAGTCGGCGACCGCGGAATTCGTCGCAGCCGGCCCGGAGGTCCACGGCGACCGCATGGCGCTGCGATACGACTTCCGGGTGCCCGCGAAGGGCAGCTACTGGATCGTGAGTGTGGAGGCCCTGGAGGCCGAGGTCGGCTATCACGGCTCCTTCTGGGTGGCCCAGGATTCGCTCGATCTGATCGAAGTGACGTTCTCGGCGGACAACATTCCCCAGCCGCTCGGATTCGCCAGCCTGGACCGCACCATGCAATACCAGCGCGTTCCCGTGGGTCCGTCCAGCCTCATCATCCCCGCGAGCGTCGTCATGTTGGCTGTCGACGTGGAGGGCGGCGACGAGAAAGTCGAGGTCCAGTTCCACAATTGCCGGGAGTACACCGCAGAGTCGGTCCTTCACTTTGGCGAGGATGTCCCGCCCGAAAGCACCGCCAAGCCGTTCGAAGCGCCGCCCCCAGAGTTGCCGCCCGAGATCATTCCCGAGCCCCAGCTCGAGATGCCGAAGGATGCCGCGGCCGTGGAGCCGGTCGCGCGGCAGGCTCTGAATCAGGCGGCCCAGCGCGCGGCCAACTACATCAAGCAGCTTCCGGACTTCCTGTGCGTGCAGACCACTCGCACCTACCTCGACCCCTCGGGCAATCAAACCTGGAAGCCGGGAAAAACCACAACCCACCAATTGCAGTATGTGGCTGGCCAGGAGCAGTACTCGGAGGTGGCGAATGGCGCGCCAGGGCGCCAGCCGCAAAAAGCCGTGCTTTCCTCCACGGGAGAATTTGCGAGCCTCCTGAAGACGGTCTTCGCTCCGCAGGTCAAAGCCAGCTTCCAATGGAAAGGAATCGAGATCGTGGATGGCGAGCCGCTGTTCGTCTACAGCTTTCGCGCCGATCGCAGCCGTGCCCGGTACTGGCTGTCCTGGGGCTCCTATCCGAAGCAGGTCGCCGGAGTTGGTTTCGAGGGAGTGATCTACATCGACCAGAAGTCGTCGGATCCCCGGCGCCTCGATATTCGCGCGACGGAAATGCCGGAAGGCTTTCCCATGCACGACGCCTCGCTCTCGGTTCGATACGGGATCGTCACGCTGGCTGGCCACCCCTACCTGCTGCCGGTCCAGGCTGTGACCACCTGCAGCTATGGGAAACACCCCTCGCGGTTGAAGAACGAAATCGAATTCTCCGAGTACCACAAGTACAGCGCCGAGTCGAAAATCGGCTTCGACTAGGGGGCCAGCACCGAACCGCGCGCGTAAGCGAGCGGACGAAACGGACCACACCGCCTAAATACCCGAGCCGCCGAGTCCGCTCCCTCACGGTCGCGGTTCGGTGGCGTTGAAGTACACTGGATCAGATGAGTAAGGGGCACACCGCCACCGGCG